>DKDF01000052.1:0-3800 GCA_002451755.1 Ruminococcaceae bacterium UBA6855 | reverse complement strand
ACAGCAAAAATTTTTCCGGAAAGTCTGCCGGTAATTTCGCCTGATGAGCAGAGAAGACCAAGCGTATTTGCAAGCAGCATATCAATATCAGTATTTTTTCCTGTATCAGATATTATCATTTTTTTATATGTAATAAATACCACTGCATATTTTTCTTTTCCGTTACAATTTATAAGAGCCGCAGAAAGCTTGTCTGCAAAACCTTTTTTATTGTACATTCCCGTCTGGATATCCCTTGCAGAATACTGAGTCATCTGCATTTTAAGGTAGTCAGTATACATCTGTTTCTGGAGTGAACGCAGACCGTTTGCCGCCGCATCGCACCAGTTTATATAGTGCATATTCATTGAAAAGTCCTTGCCGTTTTTATATTTTGCCGCACAATATCCATAAGCTCTTGCATCACGGTGCAGAGGAGTAATAATTACAAGTGCAGGCTCATGAGGTTCTGAAAGAGCCGGAATTATTTCTGATGTATTGAAATAAAAGCCGTTTGGTTCATTATAGCCGATACGTTTTGATATTGCAAGAAACATTTTATCGGGATAACATTTTTTTCTGAACTGTTCGGGATTTTCAAAGCTTCCTGCCCAGTCATCGCAAAGGCACAGGTCAAACCATTCCCAGTCGGGAATTATATGAGCAATTCTGTCAGCTTTATATATAAATTCATGCATTGAGCTTACTTCTGAAAGTTTTGCCGTACAGTTTGAATTGAGATAAAGCTCACTTAAAATATCATTTCTTGTAAATTTATCGATATATTCCTGAAGTCTTATATCAGAATCGCCGCACTGATACTGACAGCCGCAGCTTCCGCCGAAAATAATTTTCTGATGACCGATACAGGATTCAGTATTTTTTCCGGTTATAATTTTATAAAGGGCATTTACAGCCATCTGACCGAGCTGTTCATTTTTTCCTGCAACAGTAGTAATTGAGGGGAAATGTGCAACAGCACTGATACCGCCGTCATAGCCTGAAATCAGGATATCTCTCGGAGCGAAAATGCCCTCTGCCCTGAGAGTATCAAAAAGAGTTACCGCCATAACATCATTTCCGCATATAACAGCATCAGGTTTTTCGATATCACCCGAAGCGATTCTATGACCGAGAGCCGCAGCTTTTTCCTTCCAGAAGTCCCCGAAGAATATATCATTTTCATCAAATTTCAGATTATTGTCCTGCATAGCCTGTTTTACGCCGTAAAGGCGTTCATGTGATTCAGAATTGTTTTCAGGGCCTGTCAGACAGTAAATTTTTCTGCATTTATGAAATTTTATAAAATGTTCTGTCATAAGATACATACCGTCACGCTGAGGAACATTTATGCATGGAAAAGAACCTGCCTCACGTTCAAGGGTAACGCATGGGATATTGGTTTTTTCGATAAGATGAAAAACTTTTCTGAAAACACGGTTGCTTGAAAAATTTCCGGCAGCGAAGATTATTCCGTCAAGCTTTGCCTTTAAGACAAGAGTAAATATATTTTCCTCTCCTGCGACATATTCACTGTATCCGCTTGAATCTGCTGAATTAGTGGAATTAGTAAAAACGACAATATCATATCCCAGTCCTGAAGCCTGTTTATATATGCTGTTAAGAAGCTCCGAATGCAGTGCATTGGTTATTGCAGGTATAAGAACTCCGATTATGCCATGTGAATTCATAGCTGCCTCCGATAATTGCTGTAATTGGTATTGTTATATATATAATCATACTATATATATTAAATTTTGTCAATAATATATAAAAATCCCGTCAGCAGAAAAACTGACGGGAAAGATAAAAAAGTATTTTATTTTGCAATGAGCATATTTTTCATAATGCAAAGGTCATATATATCTGTTTTTGAGTCACCTGACAAATCAGCCGCCTGAGGTGCAGCAAGAGGTTCAGCAGATACAAGCCATTTTTTAAGCATTGTTATATCAATGATATTGAACTGACCATCTGCATTCACATCACCTGAAACAGAATCCTGTTTTGCAGCTGCCATAACAAAATAATTGACACAGTTTGCAGACTGTCCGTTGCTGCCGAGAGTTACAGTTTCGCCGGAGCTGAAATTTTTCTTATAGACGCTGAAAGTCACATCATTTGATGAAGAAACTGAAAGAGAAGTTTTATCCCATTGACTGAGCCATTCAGGAACAGGGTTTACTCTTGTATCAATGGCAATATATACTGAAATATCGTCACCGGCAGTGAACTGACCGCAGTTATCTGCAAAATATTTTGAATTGCAGGCAGTATTTATGCATTCAGTATTGCAAAGCTCGTCCGGAAGATTTACAGCAGTAAAATCCCTGTCACCGAAAACAGCAGAACCGTTACTGAAGTTCTGAGAAATTTTCCAGCCTGAAATATTTTCAGAATCATTTACCATAAGATTTTTAATCAGATTTCCGTCAAGAGCAGCGGCTTTGCGGCTGAATACGAAATTGTTTATATTGAAAAGGAAGCCTTCATCGCCTGTAAATTTAAGATAAAGGTCATGTTTGCCGGAAATTCTGCTTATATTGCATGAAACGTCAGACCAGTCCTGCCAGCCGCCTGTTTTCTGTATACTGCATTTTCCGGCTGGTGAGCCGTCAGTGCTGTCAGTATATATTTCAATGGCAGCTCCGTCCTGACCGCCTGCAATGCGAGCCTTAAAGCTTAAAGCACCATCATCGAAATCTATATTTTTAAACATGATATAGTCGCCGTTTTCGATATATCCTACATTCTGACCGCCTTCGGAGCAGTCCTCAGTTTTAACGCCGAGCTGGCTGTCAAAATTTTCGGCTTCAATGGTTTCAAAAGCTGATATCGGTTCAGAAACAGAGGTTTCAGGAGAAAGTTCAACGATTCCCTCCGGGAAAGAGTCAATTGTCAAATCATTTATATAGTATTCAATGTTCATATAGCCCTGACCGCAGTAATCGCCTTTATAGTCGTTCGGGTCATTCGGGTCAAGACCACGGGCAAGCTCCCATTCATCAGGCATACCATCATTATCGCTGTCTTTGATAGTTTTTTCAAGTACAGCCTCCGGATATTCATAAGTTACGCCGCACTGGATATTATATTTGCTGAGGGCTGACTGTGATGAATCATAAGCATCAGTACCGCTGCATGAGCCTGTACCTGTTTTTGTTTCCTCTGCACACTGCTGGTCTGTCTTTGTTCTTTTTTCAGGAGAGATTCCGTTTCCCGCAAAACTGATAACGTGTTCATAGGAATCAGCAGCACTCTCACAAGTCAGTACAGAAGATATATTTTCGCCATCTGACATAATGGTGAATGGTTCTGTTGATTCAGTATTGCTGCGGTTTTTGTCGCTGTGCTTGTATTGAATTGCAGACCAGTTATCGTCTTCTGAATTGCGGTATGAATCGTCCTTGTTGAGTATGCGGTTGCCGGACAGATACAGTTTAAAGTTATCCGATGACTGCACCTGTACATAATGATATCCGCCTGCCGTAGAATTTCCGGCTTTCAGTGTATTATTCACATAATTGACATGACCGATAGTTGCATAAGCGGTCTGATATCCCCAGTCATAGATAACGTTGTTAGTAAAGTCAGCTGTTTCTGTTCCGACAACTTTTCCACGAAAGTTTCTTGAAACGTTATGACATATAAGGTTGTGGTCAAATGTAAGATTGCTGCGTCCCATCATCAGACCGAAACCATGGACTCCTTTTACATGGCCGCCCCATGAGTTTGCAGGGCCGACAACGGAATACTGAACAGTATAATGGTCATTATTTGAATAGAGTCCCCATTGTTCGTCAGTAGTCCAGCCGAGTGAA
>DKDF01000033.1:293-5769 GCA_002451755.1 Ruminococcaceae bacterium UBA6855 | reverse complement strand
TCGGCGGCGGGCATCATATATTCAGCCATGGAGAGGTTGTAGTCCTCCATATAGACGACCTTGAGCCTGCCCTTGACATCGGGGTCGTTGTTGATAAGATCCGCAAGGGCGCAGATGAAGCTGATTATCTTCTTCGCCATGAAGTAGCCGCTCGCCGCTTTTGCGCCGAAGATATAGGTGTGGGGAGTGAAATCGCCCGAGGGATTCGCCTTTATCGCGAGATATTTCGCGAGGATGTTGAGCGCATTGAGGTGCTGGCGCTTATACTCGTGCAGACGCTTGACCTGGACATCGAAGATGGAGTTCGGGTCGAGCTCGATACCGGTCTTTGCCTTGACGCGCTTGGCGAAGTCCGCTTTATTGGCGGTCTTTATCTTCTCTATCTCCGCGAGCACGGCGGGGTTATCTTTATATTTTGCAAGCTCCGAGAGGCACTCGGCGTTATATACGAACTCGCCGCCGATAAGGTCGCTGAGCATCGAAGTCAGGCGCGGGTTCGCCTGGCAGAGCCAGCGGCGGTGAGCGATACCGTTTGTGACATTGCAGAACTTCTCGGGCGTGAGGGTATAGAAATCATGGAACACGCTGTCCTTGAGTATCTCGCTGTGGAGAGCGGAGACGCCGTTGACGCTGTGGCAGCAGGCGACGCAGAGGTTCGCCATGCGCACGACTCCGTTTGAAATAACAGCCATTCTCTCGACCTTATTAGCGTCATGGGTCTGCTCCCAGACGCTGCTGCGGAAGCGGTTGTCTATCTCCTTGACTATCTGATAGATTCTCGGCAGCAGGCGGCGGAAAAGATCCTCGCTCCAGCATTCGAGAGCCTCGCTCATGACGGTATGGTTTGTGTAGGCGAAAACCTTCGTCACGACATCCCATGCATCATCCCAGCTGTAACCGCACTCGTCGAGCAGCAGGCGCATGAGCTCGGGGATAGCGAGGGTCGGGTGGGTGTCGTTGATATGGATAGCCATCTTGTCGCAGATATTATCGAGCGAACCGTATTTGCGCAGGTGGCGGTTGATTATATCCTGAACGGACGCGGAGACGAGGAAATACTGCTGGCGCAGGCGCAGGCTCTTGCCCTCGGGATGGTTATCCGCGGGATAGAGAACCTTGCTTATGACCTCCGCCATGGCGTTTTGCTCCATGGCGCGCAGGTAATCGCCCTGATTGAAGGAGTTCATATCAATCTCCGAGCTCTTCGCGCTCCAGAGGCGCAGGACGCTGACTCCCTTGCCGTCCTTGCCGGCAACCATCATGTCATAGGGTACGGCGTGGACTTTCTTCGCGTTCTTTATATCGACGCTGTGATAGCCCTCCTCCCAGTGATCGACGACTTCGCCTTCGAAGCTGACATCGACGCTCTTCTCCTCGCGCGCGACGAGCCAGACCTCGCCGCCGGGAAGCCAGAAATCGGGCATCTCGGTCTGCCAGCCGTCAACAAGCTTCTGCTTGAAGATTCCGTATTCGTAGAGAATGGAGTAGCCCATTCCGAGATAGCCGTCGGTTGCGAGCGCATCGAGATAGCAAGCCGCGAGGCGACCGAGACCGCCGTTGCCGAGTCCCGCGTCCGGCTCGCACTCATAGAGCTTGTCGAGCTTGATGCCGAAGTCTTTGAGCGCCTCCTCCATGACGGGAATGAGATTGAGGTTATAGAGCGTGTTCTTGAGCGAGCGTCCCATGAGGAACTCCATGCACATATAGTACACGCGCTTTGAGCCGCTCTCTTCGCAGCGCTGTTCGAACTCGTGTCTGCCCTGTCTGAGCATATCGCGGGTTATCATCGCGATAGCCTTGTAAAACTGCTCATAGTTGGCCTCCTCGGGAGTGACGCCGAAAAAGTGCGAGAGCTTTGCGGTGATCTGCTCCTCGGCGGCCTTCTTTGTCAGTGAATAATCCATTGTATCAAACCTTTCGTTTGCTTGTGCGGCATATACTGCCGGATATATAAAATATACCAAATGTTATTTTATACCGAAAATGTAAATAATACAACCGAATACTCGCAATTACCGCCCGAACGCCCTCAGAAAAAACGAACTCCTCTGCGAAAATTTTCAATAAAAATGCCTAAAAATAACAGACACGATTGAAAAAGTAGGCATTGTTTACAATTTGTTCACATTTATGTATACTTGATGCAACACGGCGCAATTATCCTATATGTGTACCCAAGAGGTACTGAAGAGACAACTACCTATCTGGTTTTAATAATTGTCAACTTCTTTTTTCATTTTTATTTTCTCTTTCCCCAAAGCTAAAGCCGAATGCTGCACACATTCGGCTTTAACTTTTTTCGGGGAACTTTTTTATTTTTACAGGTCGTCTGCATCCTGCACGGGCTGCGAGCCGTCGAGCGGAGTGCCCGAATAACTGCCGAGAACGTCGGTCGGGATAACTCCCTCTTTGTTCATCGGGTCGTTGTACTGCGGAATTTCGATTATCTTTTTCTTCTGCTTTTTCGGCTTGTCCACAAAAAATTCTCCTTTCTCTGCGTTTGCGTTTTTAGCTTTCCGCGCGGGTGCGCCGATATTCCGTGAAGCAGAAAGTTGAATTTGCGCGTTATTTCTGATAGAATCATCTTGTCCGAAAGACGGAGGTGCAAAAAATGAAAAATTTCAAAAAATATATCGCCGCTTTGCTCATTTTTGTTCTCGCGCTGAGCCTTTGCTCCTGCTCGCTGATAGATCGCCTCAAGCCCGCTCCCGCGCCGGAGACGGTCAGGCTGACCTTTCCCGAGGGCACGACTGTTATTCAGGCGGCACAGAAGCTCGAAGAGGGCGGCGTATGCACAAAGGATGAATTTATCTCGGCGGTCAACAACACCGAGAGAGACAACAAATTCGTCAAAGCTATAAACAATCCGCAGGAGCGTCCGTTCCTGCTCGAGGGCTATATCTACCCCGACACATATGATTTCTATGTCGGCGAGGGCGCGGAAAAGGCGCTCGGACGCTTTCTCGCGAATACAGAATCGAAGCTCACCGACAATATGTATGCTAAAGCTCAGGAAATCGGCATGTCCATGGACGAGATAATCACGCTCGCCTCGATAATCCAGCAGGAGGCGTCGGTGCCGTCGGTCATGGCGAATGTCTCCTCCGTGCTCCACAACAGACTGAATTCATCGAGCTATCCGCGCCTGCAGTGCGACGCGACGGTGTTCTATTTAAAGCGCAACGTCAAGCCGTATATAAGCGAGGATCAGGCGGATAAATACGATGAGTTCTACAACACCTACGACCGCAAGGGACTCCCGGCGGGTCCGATAACGAACCCCGGAATTGAAGCGATAAACGCCGCGCTGAACCCGGCAGACACGGACTACTATTTCTTCGTCACCGACAACGACGGCAACTACTATTTTGCAAAGACCTATCGGGAGCATCTGAAAAACTGCAAAACGGCGGGAGTCGCGCAGTAAAAATTTTGCAAATATTGCTTTTAGTATCATTGAATTTTTCAGCCGCGCATAGTATAATTGGATTTTAGGCAAATCAAATATACTTCATCACAGGGGTATAAAGAGGTATTATGAACGGTCTTATTGCATCGGCAAAGAGAATAGAAGAATACGGCGCACTGCTCGACTGCGTCAAAAACACCCGTCTGCCCATAGGCATGACGGGTCTTTCCCATATACACAAGGCGCATTTCGCCGCCGCGCTGAACGCGGACTGCGGCAGACCCGTGCTCGTGATAACGGCAGACGAGGCACAGGCTTCGCGCCTTGCGCTCGACATGAAAACGCTCGGCTGCCGCGCCCTGCTCTACCCCGCGAGGGATTTTGCGTTCCGCTCGACGGAGAGCCAGTCGCGCGAATATGAGCACAGGCGGCTCGGCGTGCTCGACAAGATGCTTCGAGGCGAGGCGCAGGCGGTAATCTGCTCCGCAGAGGCGGCGTCGCAGCTGACTCTGCCGCCCGAGGAGCTTAAAAACCGCACTATCGAACTCGCTGTCGGCGACGAGATGCCGCTCGAGGATATAGTAAAAGCGCTGCTTCGCGCCGGCTACTCCCGCTCGGCGCAGGTCGACGGAGTCGGTCAGTATGCGGTGCGCGGCGGAGTGCTCGACTTCTTCACGCCCGGCGAGGAATATCCCTGCCGACTCGAGCTGTGGGGCGACGAAATAGACAGCATGGCGTATTTTGATATAGAGACTCAGCGCCGCACGGACAACATTGAAAAGATAAAAATAACCCCGTCAAACGAGATTCTCCCGCCCGACACGGACGAATTTGTCGAGCTGCTCGAGCGTTTTCGCTCGGAGATACGCGGCAAGGGTGCGGTCAAGGCGCGCGAGTGCGTTGACAAGGATATAGACAGGATAAAGGGCGGTCTGCGCCTGCAATCGACGGACAAATATATGCCCCTGCTCTACGACGTGGCTTCGATATTCGACTACGCGAAGGGCTATATTCTCTGCGTGAGCGAGAGCTTTTCCGTCAAAGAGCGGTTCAATGCCGCCATCGGGCTCATGCACGAGGCGATGAAGGCGATGTTCGAAGAGGGTGAGCTCTGCCCCGGACTCGACAGATTCTCTCTGCATCTCTCAGACCTGCTGAACAACTATGAGCAGATGGGTGCCATATACATGGACAATCTGCCGCGCGGCGGATTCGACACGCCCGTAAAGGAGCTCATCGGCGTCAACGCAAGGCAGATAACAGCCTGGAACGGCTCATTCTCTGTTCTCAAGGACGACCTCGACGCGCTGACGGACAGAAATAAACGCACCTGCGTTATCTTCGCGGGCACGCGCAAGGCAGCCGACGCACTGCGCGGCGATCTTATAGACGACGGCTACAGCGCACTCTACATGGACGAACTGCCGAACGAACTGACCCCCGGCACGCTGACCGTTGTGCCCGGCTGTCTCTCGGCGGGATTTGAATATCCGCTGGCAAAAATAACAGTATTCACCCACTCCGGCAGGGCGGCGGTCGCTCAGCCGAAGAGAAATGTGCGCAAAAGCTCAAATGCATTCCACAGCCTCGACGAGCTGCACCGCGGCGACTATGTTGTTCATGTCGCGCACGGTATCGGCATATTTGAGGGCATAAACAAGCTCGAAGCAAGCGGCACGATAAAAGACTATATCAAAATTCGCTACGACAAGGGCGATATTCTATATGTCCCGGTCACTCAGCTCGACCAGGTTTCAAAATACATCGGTCCGTCCGGCGACGATAAGCCCGTCCGCCTCAACAAGCTCGGCGGCAAGGACTGGCAGAAGACCCGCTCGCGCGTGCGCAGTGCGGTCAAGGATATGGCGAAGGAACTCACGGAGCTGTATTCGCGCAGGCTCAAAATCGAGGGTCACGCATTCTCGCCCGACACGGATATGCAAAGCGACTTCGAGCGCAGATTCGAGTTCGACGAGACATCGGATCAGCTCAGATGCATTGATGAAATAAAGGGCGACATGGAGAGAAGCTGCCCCATGGACAGACTGCTCTGCGGCGACGTCGGCT
>DKDF01000033.1:0-265 GCA_002451755.1 Ruminococcaceae bacterium UBA6855 | reverse complement strand
GGCTTCGGCAAGACGGAGGTCGCGCTGCGCGGCGCGTTCAAGTGCGTTGCGGACGGCAAGCAGTGCGCTATTTTAGTGCCGACCACGATTCTCGCCTA
The DNA here is from genome assembly GCA_002451755.1 of Ruminococcaceae bacterium UBA6855. Lineage (GTDB taxonomy): Bacteria > Bacillota > Clostridia > Oscillospirales > Acutalibacteraceae > CAG-177. The sequence goes on along the minus strand of DKDF01000033.1, from coordinate 167 downwards.
TCAGCACTATCAGACGGTGCTCAAGAGAATAGAGGGCTTCCCGGTCGAGGCGCGTATGCTCTCGCGCTTCTGCTCGAAAAAGGAGATCGAAGATACGATAAACGGTCTGAGGCGCGGGAGCGTCGACATCGTTGTCGGCACGCACAGGCTCATATCAAAAGATGTTT
>DKDF01000031.1:16024-21722 GCA_002451755.1 Ruminococcaceae bacterium UBA6855 | reverse complement strand
AATATCCTCTGTGAGCGAGCACGGAATAATAAGCAGGCGCGGCATGACCTTTTGACATAACGAGCCTGTCCCTGTCTTCCCACTGCGGATTCTTGGGGTCAATGTTGAGCCGATGGAAATAGAGGTAAGTGAGGATATCGGCTATTGAAAGCGAGCCGCCCGGATGACCGGACTTTGCGTTGTAAACGCCCTCAATCGCGCCCATTCTTACCTTACAAGCTTTGATCTTCAACTGTTTGCTGACAATTGTGTCCACAACAGCCACCTCCTATAATACCGTATTTATTGGCAATTATTTTCAATATATTCAAGAAAATCGGCAACGGCACCGTGATTGCAGTGACATGCAACAAATGTTGCAGCATCTTTCATCGCCTGCGGAGCCTGACCGCAGACTGCCGGAACGCCGACACTCTTTATCATATCATAGTCGTTGAAATAGTCTCCGATAGCGCCCGTATGCTCATGCGGAACACCGAGCATATCTGCTATTTCAAGTACCGCAGTGCCCTTATTTGTGCCTTCAAGGAGCATCTCATAGCTCGCTACCGAGGACGACATATATGTAACGCCCGAATGGTCTATAGAATTAAGATACTTAACCATCCGCGAAACCATCGGCGGAAGACCCATAAATATGACCTTACCCCAATTGCTCTTCGGGACATCTTCGAATTTTCTGAAGCTCTGGTGCGGTATTCCGTCCGCCAGCGACATCGCGCCGCTGAAAACTCCGGGATTCAGAATAAATATCTCTCTATCTGTGCATATCTCAATCTGAATCAGAGGAAAGCGCTCGTTCACTCGTCTTACTATATCTATGCCGCGTTCGTCAATTGAATGAAACGAAAGCATTTTTTCGTGCTCGTAGTCATAGATTCCAGCGCCGTTTAAGATAACTGCAGGCGTGGATTTTATCGGCAAGCGCTCATAGTGCTTTCTGAGCGAAGATATATTTCTTCCGGAAGCAAGAGTAAAATTGCCTCCGAGATCTTCAACAAAATGTGTAATGGCTTTGAGATTTCGTTCGGGCAGCATTCTGAGTTTTGTATTCAGAGTGCCGTCAACATCGGAAACTATCAGCCAATCGGAAAAATCTGTTTTCATATCTCTCACTTTCTGATTTTTCTTAAAAAGTTCTCGAAATATTCAGGCAGCTCAGACGAAAGTTCAATTCTCTCCCCTGTCACAGGATGATCAAAACCGAGAAGCCTCGCGTGCAGACACTGACCGCCGAGCTCCGTTATGACATTTTTCGGACCATAGACGGCATCTCCTGCCACCGGGTGACCTATATATGCCATATGTACTCTTATCTGATGAGTCCGCCCCGTCTCAAGGCGCAGCCTTACGAAAGTAAACTTTTCAAATTCTTCTACTGTGTAATAATGTGTGACTGCAGGACGGGAATTTTTATCCGTCACTGCCATTTTCTTTCTGTCGTTGGTGTTTCTGCCTATCGGCGCGTCTATTATGCCCTCGGGCTCCCGCAGTTTTCCGTAGACAACCGCCGCATATTCGCGCGTCAGACTGTGTTCCTTTATCTGATGGGCAAGCGATGCATGTGCCATGTCATTTTTGGCAACAAGCAAAAGACCGCTTGTATCCTTGTCTATCCTATGGACTATACCCGGACGCAGAACGCCGTTTATCCCCGAAAGGCTGCTTCCGCAATGATATAAAAGCGCGTTGACGAGCGTTCCGCTTCTGTTGCCGGGCGCGGGATGAACAACCATGCCTTTATGCTTGTTGACAACAAGCATAAAGTCGTCTTCATATCTTATATCAAGCGGAATATTTTCAGGTAAAGCCGTATCGTCCTGAGCAGGTTCGATATAAACGGACACTTCATCGTCCGCTTTCGGCTTGAAGCTCTTGCCGACAATTTTTCCATTAACGGTTATGCAGCCGTTTTCAGCCATATGCTGGATGCGCGAACGGGAGAACTCCGGGAAAGCATCGGCGACCGTGCGGTCTATACGCTGATCTGCTGTTTCGGAATCAACCGAAAAGCTCAGCGAATAACCGCCCGGCAAAAGCTCAGACATTTTTTTCATCTCCGCCGTCTTCAGCTTTCTTGTCGTCATCAGACAGATATTTCTTGTTCTCTCTTATCAAATCATATACCGTCTTGATAATGAGCAGCGCAGCTCCGACGGTAACACAGCAATCGGCAAAGTTGAAAACCGCAAAATTGACAAATGTAGGCTCGATATAATCGACAACGAAACCTCTCGCTGCGCGGTCAACAAAGTTGCCTGCTCCGCCGGCTATCACAACGGCGACGCACCAGTAAATAAAGCCGGGCTTTATTTTTTTAGTCATGAGCAGGAAAATGAACATGACTATAACAACAGCCGTAAAAATCGTCAGAAAAACCGTCTGATTCTGCATCGAACTGAACGCCGCGCCGGTGTTTTCGACGTAGCGTATACGGATAAGACCGAAGAGAATATCCATGCTGCCGCCCGCCGCAAAACGATTGACAACAGCAACTTTTATGACCTGGTCAATCGCCACAAGCGCGGCGATCACCAGCAGAGTTATTGCTTGAATCATAAAAACCTCAAAACTTATTTTTTGAAAAAGCCTCTGAAACGCGAATGGTGAGTATGGCTGTCATTATCATCCTCATCGTCATCATCGTCATTCAGAAAAGCGTCGACATTGGCGGGAGTCTCCAGATCTTCATCTGTGTCGGTAGCCTCAATTTCATCGGGAGTGATATGGTGCTTAATCGCATGGACATTTATCACGAAGCCGTTCTCGGCGGTATCGTCATCCGAATCGTCGGAATCCGACGCGGGTTCCTCTGCCGCAGCCATAGGATCGTATGTATCGTCGGTTCCGAAGGACTGCTTGAGTATATCATTGGCCACTATCTCATCCGGAGTCGCCGTCTCTTCGCTGAACTCGGGCTCGTTGGCAAATGCGGTAATCAGTTCATCGGGAGCGGTATCTTTTGCATCCGATTCAACAGCTTCTGCCGGAGCTTCATCTTTTTCAGACTCTTCGGACTCAGCTTCTTCGGATTTTTCAGGTTCATCAATGACAATATCATTATCTGCATCTGCATCATCTTCAACGGGAGCTGAATTTCCGGAAACATACTCGTCTGTATTTATCGTCGGTACTATCGGCATCTCCTGCTTTTGAGGAAGCGAAGAGACAAGATTGATATGCTTTTGATAAGCGTCAAGAATAAAATTGCGGAACGCTGAAACTTCGCTCTCAAGCTTCTCGAGTGTAGCGGAATTCACGCGGATATCCGCATTTATTCTGTCGAGCTCAAGCTGTGCATTCTTCTTGGCACTTTCGATTATTTCGTTAGCCTTTGCCTCCGCATTGCTTATCATAGCGGAAGCGGTGCGCTCCGCAGAAGTTATACGCTCGGTGGCGTTGCGCTTGGATTCCTCTGTAAGCTGAGAAGCCTTTACAGACGCAGCGGTCTCCAAAACATCGGCTCTGTTCTGTGCCGATGCAACCAGCTCCTGCGCTTTCTTTTCTGCAGAGTCAAGCTGTTCCTGCGCGCTCTGCTGAGAATCACGCTGAATCTTGTCCGCCATGCGTTCTGCTGTAAGCAGGGCGCGTCTGATATTGTCCTCATCCTTCTTATACTGCGAAACTCTCTCGGCAAGAAGGCTTATTTTATTCACAAGATCTCCGTTCTCTCTGAACACCTGCTCATAAGATGCGGATACTTCTCTCAAGAACGCATCAACATCGCTGGCTTCATAAGTCCCGCGACCCGCTGAAATAAAACGATGCGATCTGATCTGTTCGGGTTTAAGCATTATCTACACCTCTTAAATGGGAAATAAATATCAATCAAAATAGCCTTCGCTCATGCTCTCGATATCCTCGAGCACATCACCTGAAAGCGGAACGCTGTCGGGGGTGATGATATAAGCCTTACCGGCAACTTTCTTGATATCTCCGGAATTTGCATATGCAACGCCGGAAAGGAAATCGATAATGCGTCTTGAATCGTCTGCGGGGCAGGTCTCAAGATTAAGAATAACTATTCTCTTCTCGTTGAGCACATCCGCAACGCTCTGAACATCAAGATATCTGTCAAGCTTCTTGAGCACAACAGGAGTACGGCTCGAAGAACGCAAATCAACTATATTGGGCGTCGAAGAGATCGACGACGTTCTCGAAGAAGTGCTGAAATCGCTGAACGACTTCGCGGGCTCGGCGCTGTCGGACGAATAAGTGTCGTCTGCCGAATCATCGTAAACGTTTTCGATATCCTCGTCGATAGTGTCCTCGTCAGAATTGTCAATAAAGTTTTTTACCTTGTCAAAGATTCCCATGATATTTTCCTCCCGTATTTATAAAGAAATCAATATTGCCTGTCTCCGAATATCGCCGAGCCTATACGCACAAGCGTTGAGCCCGCCGCTATTGCCTCTTTGAAATCACCGGACATACCCATAGAGAGAATGTCCATATCTATATTATCCATTTTTTTGACGCCGATGTCAATAAACAGTTTGTGCATATTATCAAAAACGCACTGATTTTTCGCAGAATCTTTAAAATTCGGTGCCACTGTCATCATACCTTTGACTTTGACAAACCGGAGCTCCGCTATTTTTCCGAGCTGATCCGCAACTTCGTCTGCGGAATATCCGAATTTGTTTTCATCCTCACCGATGTTGACTTCGAGCAATATATCAGTCGTTATCCCCTGCTCGCCCGAGCGGCGGCTTATCTGCTGCGCGGTCTCAAACGAATCAATGCTCTGGATCATATCAACCTGACCGACTATCTTTTTTATCTTGTTGCTCTGCAAATGACCGATGAGATGGAGCCTGCAGTGCTCGAGATTGAGTTCAGGACGTTTGAGAAGAACCTCCTGAACCTTGTTTTCGCCGATAAGATCGACTCCGCAGGCAATAGCGTGATTTATAAGCTCGACAGAAACAGTCTTTGTCACCGCCATAAGCTTCACTTCCCGCGGGTCTCTGCCGCTCTTCAAAGCAGTTTCGGCTATCTCGTCGCGAACCTTTTTCAGGTTGTCTTCAAGGAGCCTCAGACGCGCATCAGTAACTGATAAGTTTTCCATCTTTAAGATCCTTTCCTTCCAATATTACCGCATCGTAAATTTTCAGATACGGCACTTTATTTTCATCGTATGTATCCTCTTTTATCATCTTCGAGACTACATAGTCATCGCCTGTATATATTACATCGAGTTTCTTGAAGCGAACGATATTGCCGGTAAGCACATACACGCCTTGAACTCCGTTGACAACTCTGACTGCTGATTTGTTTATTCTTATTCCGTCGGTCTCGTTTATCACTATTTCGACATCTTCCGCTCTCAGACGCGCTATATCCGAATCCATTATCTTCGATGAAAGAATCAGGACGGTCTCATCTGTGTTTATCGGACCTCTGTAATATACCGTGGCGTTTATGCCGTCGCGCGACATATTGTCGCATCTGAGCGTAACGCTGTCTCCATCATTGAGCTTCGTGGCGTCGGACTTGTTGACTACGCCGACAAAGTACCATGTATATCCGCGGATAAGCTTGCCCTTAGTGTTAGCGGACACCGCAGATGGAGATGCGGACAGCGCCGCCTTTATTTTATCGCTGCTGAGATTTTTGATATCCGAAAAACTCAGCGTATTTTCATATCCGTCTGCGGACGAGACATAATAGCCGGTATCGTCAGCCTTGAGATAAT
>DKDF01000031.1:12624-15988 GCA_002451755.1 Ruminococcaceae bacterium UBA6855 | reverse complement strand
GACTTTTGCCGATAGAGAAGCTATTTCAGATTTGAGCGAGGCTATCTTCTCCGAAAAATCTATATTGCCGTTTATAAGTATCTGCTTTGCGGTCATCTTGTCGCTGAAGTTTTCCGCACTGCCTTCGAGTGCCGAGATTTTATCCGACCGCACATCGTCGAGCATCTCGTAAAAATATGAATCCGCCTGAAGATTTATCTTTGAGATATCAAGCTCTGTAAGATTCTGCTGATTGTTTAAATTTTCGTACCGCTCAAGCTCGTTTTTGAGATTTTCGAGGTCGACATATGCCGAGGCAGAATCGGCTTTGCCGAACTGCGCCGCAATAGCCTGTCCCCCTGCGACGCGCTCGCCGTCCTGCAAAAGCGGGACATAGGTTAGCGAAGAAGAGCCGTTTATAAGCGATTCATCGCGCACAGCGAACATCTTTACCGTTATGCTGTTGCGATATGTTGTGGCAGTAGCAGGTTGGGTTTTCACATTTGAAGAGTTGAAGTTGCCTATCTCATAGCATAACACTACCACGGCCAGAAGCGCAGCAACGGCAGCGACTATTTTTCTTACGCCTTTTTTGCTCACTTTAACTTTCTTCATTCTGTAATCCCCCTTTCTATTATCCCGACTGCTGTCTTTAGCAATTCGTCGTATGGCATCTCGTCTATATACAGATGAGTTATTCTATCGTCGCGCCTGAACCATGTCAGCTGCCGTTTGGCATAGCGGCGCGTGGAGCGTTTGAGATTATCTATTGCGTCATCGAGCGATATCTCTCCGCTGAAATACGGCTGCAATTCTTTATATCCTATGGCCTGTCCTGATGTTTTACCAAGCTCGCCGGAGAGAAAGCGTCTCGCCTCTTCGATAAGACCGTTTTCGATCATTATATCGACTCTGCGGTCGATTCTGTCATATAAAAACTGTCTGTCGCGCACATCGAGACATATCGCCGTGCAGTCATATTTAGACTCAACAAGCCTTGACCTGCGCTGTTGCTCGCTCATTGTAACTCCGGTCTTATAATAGACCTCGAGCGCTCTTATAATCCGTCCGCGATTGTTGAGATGGAGCTGCGCGGCGGTTTCCGGGTCGATAGCCGAGAGTTCCCTGTGGAGCGTTTCAATGCCTTCACTCTCCGCGCGGCGCTCAAGCTCACTGCGTATTGAAGCATCGTCGTCCTCGTCGGCAAATGAAATATTGTCAATAAGTGAAGAATAGTAGAGTCCTGTTCCGCCGACGAGCACGGGAAGCTTTCTCCTGCCTGATATATCGTCTATGCACTTACCCGCTTCCGCACAGTAAGCGGCGACGCTGTATTTTTCGCCGGGTTCAAGAAAATCAAGCATATGATGCGGTATCCCGCACATCTCCTGAGCCGTTGGCTTAGCGGTGGCGATATCCATATATTTATATATCTGCATCGAATCGCAGGAAACAGCTTCGCCGTTGAGCGCACGGCAGATATCCACCGCGAGCTTTGTCTTACCTGACGCTGTAGGACCGACGACAGCGGCTATTTTTATTTTCTTACGCTCGTCCAAAGTTCTTCTCCAATTCACGCCTGGTTATCTCGATCATGACGGGTCTGCCGTGCGGACAGTATCTTATCTCAGGGCTCGCAAACAGACGCTTTATAAACAGCTCGCGTTCGTATTCAGTGGTGTACATTCCGCCCTTTATTGCCGCCTTGCACGCCATGAGACTGAACAGCCACTCTTTCTTTTCAGATATAAGCTTCTGCCTGTTTTCAACAAGATATCCGGCAAGCTCCGCAACGATATCGGGGACTTCATCGGCTGAAATTTCCATCGGGCACTCACGGACTATAACAACGGAATATCCGAAATCTTCAACCGCAAATCCCGCCTGCATGAGCATATCAAGATTATCAAGCACCGCAGAATATTCCTCTTTACTGAGCGTTACGGTTATTGGGGTCAAAAGCATCTGTGTAGAACGCTTGGTGTCGTTTTTGACAAGCTCGTTGAACAGCATTCTCTCATGCGCCGCGTGCTTGTCAACAAGAAAGATACTCTCCCCCTGCTGGACGATTATATATGTTCTGAACGCCTCGCCGATAACGATCACAGGAGGTTCTTCGGGCTTGTCTTCAATTTTATCTTCGGCTGCTGTATCAACAGTCTGAATTATTTCTTCTGCTTTTTCTTCCGGAGCCGCCGCAGGTTCAGCTATCGGTTCGGGTTCGGTGCGCACCTCCGGCTCAATGACAGCTGTCTCCTCTTTCTTCGCCCTCTGTGCATCGAGAAAATGCTGAATAGTCGACGGCTCCGTATCCGCCGTTTCAGGCTTTTTATCGGGGCTTGCAACAGATACAATATCCTCGCGCGCTGCGGGTGCAGACTGCTGCGGATAGCTGTATCTCAGCTTTTCCATCTGCTGTGCAGAACGGTATTCGGAAGATGACATACGGTTCCAGAAATCAGGCTGCTTTTCCGGCAGTCTCATCTGTTCAGTCTTCGGACGTGCAGGCTCGAAGAGCTCCGCCTGCGGTGTCCTCGGAATAGTCACTTTCGGCGTTTCATCCCGGCGCTCAAGTGCATTTTTTGCAGCATAATATACCGCGCTGAAAACCGTGCGCTCGTTTGCAAACCGAACTTCCGTCTTTGCAGGATGGACATTTACATCGACAAGCCCGGGAGCTGTTGTTATATTGAGCACGCAATACGGGAACTTGCCGACCATTATTGAGTTTTTATATGCTTCGCTCAGCGCCGCCGAGGCCGTACCCGACTTCACGAGTCTGCCGTTGACGAAGAAGAACTGCATATTGCGGTTCGGACGCGATTTTGTCGGCTTTGAGATGAGTCCGCTTATCTGCACAGATTCAAAGCTGTAATCGGCTTCAATAAGTCCGTCTGAAAAATCCTTGCCGAATATCTCATATGCCGTGGTTTTGAGATCTCCACTGCCGGAGGTGAACAGTGTATTCTTGCCCTCTCTGATGAATCTTATTGAAACATCCGGGTTTGAGAGCGCAATTTTATCAACTATGCTCGCAACCGCATTGGCCTCGGAGACATCCTTTTTGAGGAACTTCATTCTCGCGGGAGTGTTGAAGAAAAGATCCCTGACAACTATTGTCGTGCCGAGTGGGCATCCTGCATCATCAACAAGTGTCTCTTCGCCCGCGCTGATGCAATAGCGCGTCCCTGTCTCTTCTTCGGGCGTTCTTGTGAGCACCTCGACGTTTGAAACCGCAGCTATAGACGCGAGAGCTTCGCCTCTGAATCCGAGAGTGCCTATGGCATAGAGATCATCACGCGTGCTTATCTTGCTTGTGGCGTGGCTGATAAACGCTGTATGTATATCATCGCGGCTTATTCCGCATCCGTTATCTGTTACGCGG
>DKDF01000031.1:0-12513 GCA_002451755.1 Ruminococcaceae bacterium UBA6855 | reverse complement strand
TCGACAACTTCGCCCGCGGCAATAAGCTCCGCTATTTCTTTTGGCAGGACTTTTATCTTCGGCATGGTTTCCTCCTGTTATATTTCTTTTGCGCTCTTTGTCAGCTCATACAGCACGCCCATTGCCTCTATCGGCGTCAGCGTGTTGACATCGAGTACTTTAAGTTTTTCGACTATCTCATTTGAACTGTTTTGACCGAACGAAATCTGCCCGGCATCGGGTTCAACAGCTGTGCTCGGTTCACGGTCGCGAACGAGTACAAGTCCGCTCTCTTCGAGTTCTTTGAGAACTTTCTTTGCCCTCTCGACAACCGGCTTCGGAACTCCGGCGAGTTTTGCAACCTCGATTCCGTAGCTTCCGTCCGCTCCTCCGCGCACTATACGGCGCAGGAAGGTTATATCATCGCCGCGCTTTTTGACGGCTATATTGTAGTTTTTGACGCCGTCTATCTGACCCTCGAGCTCGGTCAGCTCGTGATAATGAGTGGCAAAAAGAGTCTTTGCACCGATGCGCTTTTTGTCCGCGGCATATTCGAGCACGGCTCGCGCAATACTCATGCCGTCGAAAGTGGAAGTACCTCTTCCTATCTCGTCAAAAATTATAAGGCTTCTCGAAGTTGCGTTATTGAGTATCGATGCAACCTCGCTCATCTCGACCATGAACGTCGACTGGCCGGCCGAAAGGTCGTCAGATGCGCCGATTCGCGTAAATACGCTGTCAACTATTCCGAGCTCCGCGCTCGCGGCGGGAACAAAGCTTCCTGCCTGCGCCATGACGCAGACGAGTGCGACCTGACGCATATATGTAGACTTACCTGCCATATTGGGACCGGTTATTATCGCACAGCGGTCGTCGGCGCAGTCGAGAATAGTATCGTTCGGGACAAACGGTTCGCCGTTGAGCATTTTTTCAACAACGGGATGGCGTCCTTCGTTTATCTTTATAACCGGCTCTGCGGACATCTGCGGGCAGACATAGTTATTTTCGAGCGCCGCCTGGGCAAATGAACAGAGAACATCGAGCTGCGCCACTGCCGCGGCAGTACGCTGAACTCTGGCGAGCTCTGCACCGGTGCGTTTTCTGATATCGTCAAAAATCTCATATTCGAGCTTGACTATTCTGTCCTGCGCTCCGAGCACTTTCGCCTCGAGGTCTTTTAGCTCCTGAGTAATGAATCTCTCGCAGTTTGCAAGAGTCTGTTTCCTTATATATTCATCGGGTACAAGCTCTTTGTAAGCGTTGGGCACTTCTATGTAGTAGCCGAATACCCTGTTATATCCTATTTTAAGTTTCGCTATTCCGGTCTTTTCCTGCTCCTGCTGCTGAATGGCGGCGATATAATCCTTGCCGTTGAGCACTATATCACGCAGGGAATCAAGCTCCGGATGGAAGCCGTCCTTTATCATGCCGCCCTCTCGAACTGAAAACGGCGGTTCTTCAACTATCGCGGCATCTATCAGCTCATAGATATCGGAAAGCGTGTCCATATTTTCGGCGCACTCCTGCATCAGCGAGGACGAGAGCGCCGAGACTTTTTCTTTGAGCTCCGGCAAGCACGACGCCGCGAGCGCGAGCGCACGCAGGTCTTTTGCGCCGGCGGTACCGAACGATATTCTTGTTATAAGGCGCTCGAGGTCATGTATGCCCGACATGCTTTCGCTAAGCTCCTGTCTCGCCATAGGCTGAGAGACAAGCTCTGCCACGGCGTTATGGCGCTTTGTTATGCGCGCCATGCTGAGCAGCGGGCGTTCGAGCCACGCGCGGATCATTCGCTTGCCCATCGGGGTGCGGGTTTTATCAAGCACCCAGAGCAGAGAGCCGCGTTTTTCGCGGTTTCTGAGAGTCTCGACTATTTCGAGATTGCGCAGAGCCGCAACATCAAGGCGCATGAAATTGAGTTCAGAATAGAACGATATCGAAGATATGTTTTCAAGATCGTTGCGTTGAACTTCAGTGAGATATTTGAGCGCCGCTCCGAGTGCCGGAACCGCCGCGCCCGTCTCATTGAGTTCAAGCTCGGAGAGACTGTCTTTTTTGAAATGTTTGAGTATTATTTCGGCGCTTGACTGCAGGTCGAAATAATTGTCGCCGAGCTCCTGCGCAAGAGCTTCGGTCTTGTTTGAAATGAACGAGAACACCTTGGTAAGAGAGGAAGATGCGGAGTTGAAAACTATCTCGCTGGGCATAAATCTGCCTATCTCGTTGATTATCTTATCGGGAAGCGCGGGAGCGGCAAGCTCGGTCAGGTTGACGGAACCTGTCGAGACATCTATGAAGCAGACGCCCGCCGACTCACCCGTAAAATACACGCTCGCGAGGAAATTGTTTCTGCCCTCGTTGAGCATACTGTTTTCAATGACCGTACCGGGAGTCAGAACTCTGACGACTTCGCGCTTGACAAGACCCTTTGCGAGTGCGGGGTCCTCCATCTGCTCGCATATGGCAACTTTGTAGCCCTTTGCAACAAGGCGAGCCATATAGCTGTCTGCGCTGTGGAACGGCACTCCGCACATCGGGGCGCGCTCCTCCTGCCCGCAGGCTCTGCCTGTCAGCACAAGTTCGAGTTCGCGCGACGCAGTTACCGCATCGTCAAAGAACATCTCATAGAAATCACCGAGTCTGAACATCAGTATCGTATCGGGATATTTCTTTTTTGTTTCAAAATACTGTTTCATCATCGGAGAAAGCTCTGCCATTCCGATACCGTCCTCTCAGCGGCTGTGCCGCAAAATAAAAAGCTTTCGGCTCCGCGGGAGTTACCCGCGGAGCAGGATGCAGGATATGCAATAATCAGCAGCCAGAGCAGCCGGAGCAGTCTCCGCCGCAGTGGTGGTGCTCTTCTTCGGGCTCGCAAGTTGCGGGATCTTCGCCCTGGATGCAAAGAGCGAGGATGCCGGTGATATAATGCATCATTTCATCTATCTCGGCTCTTGCAACTTCGTAATCGCGCATATGCTCGTTCTCCATGACCTTCTTGTAGAGATCGTTGAACTCGGTCTCGTATGCAGCAAGCTTCTGCTCGTTGGCGTCTTCCTTGCTTGCCTCATGCTGATAAGACATATGAACGAGCTGGATCTTGCCCATAAGGTCGTTGAGATCCTTGTCCTCTTCATTTGCCTTCTGAGCTGCCTGGAACTTTGCGTATCTGTCATCCTGCTGGATAGCTGCGCCGAGTTCTCTTGTAAGTTTGATGATGTCCATAACTGTACTCCTTGAAATTTATCTTATATCATTATCCGCAAAGCGGAGATATAGCATTTTTAATCGGCGAGTTCGCCTTTGAGCATCCATATCAGAGCTTCGGTCACTCTGACGGTTCTGAATGAGCCTATAACCGACTCGTCCGCCGGAAACTCAATTATTATATTTCCCTGCGTTCTGCCCGATATATAGCCGTCCTTCTTGGCTTTTGATTCGCAGAGAACGCGATATTCCCTGCCGACCATCGCAGAAGTCCGCGCCGCCGCAATTTTCTCCTGCGCGGCACAAAGCTCTGAGAACCATTTTCCCTTTTCTTCTCGTGAAACGGGGTCGTCCATCTTTGCGGCACGGGTGCCCTCGCGGGGTGAGAAAATAAAAGTATAAAGCGACGTGTACTGCGCTTTTTCAATAAGCTTCACAGTGTCGAGAAACTCTTCGTAAGTCTCGCCCGGAAAGCCGACAATTATATCGCTCGTCACCGAAAGCTCCGGCATGACGCTGCGGGCATATTCGAGCAGGGAGAGATACTTTTCAGCCGTATATCCGCGGTTCATTGCTTTTAGCACTCTGTCGTTTCCGCACTGGACGGGAAGATGCAGGTGCTTTGCAACCTTTTCGCACTGCGCCATGGTGTCAAGCAGCTCATGCGTGCAATCTTTCGGGTGCGAGGTCATGAAACGTATAATAAAATCACCGTCGATATTATTTATCTCGCGCAGAAGAGAGGCGAAGTTCATCTCGCCATCGCGGTCGTTTCCGTAGGAATTGACATTCTGCCCGAGCAGGGTTATTTCTTTATATCCGCTCCTGACAAGCTCGCGTGCCTCGCTGATTATAATATCGCTGCTGCGGCTACGCTCGCGTCCGCGGACATAGGGAACTATGCAGTAAGTGCAGAAATTATTGCACCCGTACATTATCGGCAGCCACGCTTTGAAAGTGCTGTCTCTGTGCAGAGGCAGGTCTTCCGCGATAACGCCGTCGGAATTTTCGATGTCGAACACACGCTTGCCGGTAGACAGAGCACGGTAAAGCAGCTCCGGGAATTTATGCGCGGCATGAGTGCCGAAAACTATATCGACAAACGGATAGCTCTTCTGAATCTTTTCGGCTATTCTCTCCTGCTGCATCATGCATCCGCAGAGAATTATTTTAAAATCCGGATTCTTCTCTTTTATTTTCTTGAGCGCACCGACATTTCCGAAGAGTCTGTCTTCGGCGTGCTCACGGACGGCGCAGGTGTTGAACAGCGATATATCCGCGTTTTCCGGCTCTTCGGTGAATCCGAAGCCCATTTTTTCAAGCAAGCCTTTGAGTCTCTCACTATCGGCAACATTTCCCTGGCAGCCGAAAGTGTGGACATAAGCGAGCGGTTTGCGCCCGTCAAGGCGCGTTTCAAGCACTGTATGTACAAGTCCGCAGAACTCCATCTGTCTGTCGAGCTCCTCCTGCGGAACAACTATGTTTCTGTCTTTGGAAAGCGGCAAATCAGTTCTCCTCCGAAAAATTTTTAATCAGTTTATTATACAACGAAAAGCAGATTTGTACAAGCTTAATAATATAAAAACTTCTGTATATTTACAAAATCCGTGTTAATAAAAAATTTTTCTTTCAAGGCTGTTAATAAAACTAAAAATAGGCTATAATCATCATATGTTATTTTAATCGGAGGCACATATGAACAGGCACTACGATATAACCGTTATAGGCAGCGGTCCCGCGGGGCTGTCGGCGGCGCTCTATATAAAGCGCGCAGGGCTCACCTGCGCCGTTATCGGCAAGGACGGCGGAGCGCTGGAAAAAGCGGAAAAGATAGAGAATTATTTCGGCACGGGAGCAATTTCCGGTGCAGAGCTTGTAAAACGCGGCGTTGAGCAGGCAAAAGAACTGGGAGCGGATATATTCGGCGAAGAGGTTTTTTCACTCGGTTGGAACGGCGATTACACAGTATCGTGCTCGGAAGATAATTTCATCTCCCCTGCCGTTATAATCGCAACCGGCTCGGCGAGAAAAAGCGTGAGCATCCCCGGCATCAAAGAATTTGAGGGAAAAGGCGTCAGTTACTGTGCAGTCTGCGATGCGTTTTTCTATCGCGGAAAAGATGTTGCAGTGCTCGGAAACGGCGCATATGCACTGCATGAGATAGGCGATCTTTCGGGAGTTGCAGGAAGTGTCACGCTGCTCACAAACGGCGTCGAACCGAACGGAGACTTCGGCGATATAAAAATTATAACTGAGCCGATAGATTCGCTATATGGCGATAACAGGCTTGGCGGAGTTAAATTCAAAGACGGTTCAAACCTGCCTGTTTCCGGGCTGTTTATCGCGCTCGGGAGTGCCGCCGCAAGCGACCTTGCAAAGAAAGTAGGCGCACCCGTTGAGGGAAACTCGATAAAAGTCGGTGCCGATATGTCAACGGGGCTGCCGGGACTTTTCGCCGCCGGAGACTGCACAGGTGGGCTGCTTCAGGTAAGCGTCGCCGTCGGCGAGGGCGCAAAAGCGGCAATGGGCGCGATAAAATTTGTAAAATCATCCGGCGGGAGGAACGGCAATTGAAAAGTTTTACTATAGGAAAAAACGACGCCAATCAACGCGTTGACAAATTCATAAAAAAGACCGTTCCGAATCTTCCCGATTCGTTGATGTACAAATACATCAGACTCAAGCGCATAAAGCTCAACGGCAAACGGTGTGAGATATCCACGCGCCTGAAAGAGGGCGATAAAGTGGATATGTACATAAACGACGAATTTTTCGAGCAGCGGTTCGACAGATACGATTTCATGCACGCTTCGACAAATCTCACGGTCATCTACGAAGACGAAAATATAATGCTGCTCGATAAAAAAGTCGGACTTCTTTCGCACCCGGACGAGCGTGAATACAACGACACACTGCTGACCAGAATCAAGCGTTATCTCTATGAAAAGGGCGAGTATGACCCGTCGGACGAAAACTCCTTTGCACCGGCTCTCATAAACAGAATCGACCGCAACACAGGCGGAATAGTCATGGCCGCAAAGAATGCGGAAGCCCTGAGAATCATGAACCAGAAGCTCAAGGACAGAGAGATAAAGAAATTCTATCTCTGCGTTGTCCACGGAACATTGAAAGAAAAAGAAGGCATTCTGCACGGCTGGCTGACGAAAGACGAAAAGAAGAATCTTGTCAAAGTATTCACCCGACAGACAGACGGCTCGAAAGAAATAAAGACAAAATACCGCGTGCTCGCGGAAAACAAAAATATGAGCCTTGTCGAAGTCGAGTTGCTGACGGGGCGCACACATCAGATAAGAGCTCATTTTGCGTCGATAGGTCATCCCCTGCTCGGAGACGGAAAATACGGGCGCAACTCCATGAACAAGGAGAGCGGATATAAAAAGCAGTTTCTGTATTCATACAAGCTGAAATTCGACTTTGTCACCGATGCGCAGTCGCTCAACTATCTCAACGGCAAGCAGTTTGAAGTCAAGAATGTGTGGTTCAAAGACGCATTTCTAAACGGCGAACTGTGATTTGATTATGAACTAACTATAAAACTTGCAAATTCGGCTTGTCAAAACTAATAAAATAGTATAAAATAAGAATGTTATAGACCGTCAGGTCAAATCAACCTTAACAAAGAAAAGGATGAAAAAGAATGGCAAACAAAGACACTCAGCGGACTTCTGCCGAGTCATACCGTGACGACAGAAAGGCCCGCCTCGCTCAGTCTGCGAAAAAGAGTCAGAAAAAGAGCGAGAAGAGCAAAGCGGCGGCAAAGATAGTCAAGATGGTAGTTGCCATCGTTCTCGCCGTTGTAGTTGCAGGCGGCATCGTATGGAAAATTCTTGACGATACTGCCGTTATCAAGAAGAATACCACCGTATTCTCCGTTGGCGATGACATACGCGTTTCGGAAGTTGAGTTTACATATTACTACAGCCAGTATCTCAACAACATCTATTCATACGCTCAGCAGTATGCTATGTACGGCATGGACTTCGGCATCGACTCAACAAAGTCGCCCGACGAGCAGAACTACGGCACCGATGCGGACGGCAAGGATATGCTTCTCTCCGATTACATCAAGGACGAGACCATCTCCGCTCTCCAGTCTTACAAGATTCTCTATGCTGAGGCTCTCAAGGCCGGATACAAGCTCACCGACGACGAGCAGAAGTCGATAGACGATCAGATCGAAGAGCTCAGAAACACCGCCGCAGAGGACAACTATTCTCTCAACGCCTACCTCAAGGCAAGCTACGGCAAGGGTGTAAATGAGAAGTTCATGCGCAAGCAGCTTGAGATGCAGAACATCGTCACAAGATATCAGAACGATACTTCAACAAGCCTGACAAATTCTTACAGTGACGCTGACATCAAGGCTGTCTATGATGCAGATCCCAGCGCATATAACGCAGTTGATGCAAGAACCCTTTCGTTCGCAATAGAGACTCTCACCGCAAAGGATGGCGAGTCCGATGAGCAGCTTGCCACCCGCCAGAAGGCAGCTGCTGCAAAGGTCAAGGCTGAGGCTGAAGCCGCTCTCAAAGCCTGCACCAGTGAAAAAGCTTTCCTTGAGCAGGCACAGAAAAAGAACAGCTCCACCGAGGACTACGATGCAGAGTCCGCAACCGCTCTCACCGAGGCCGCAAAGTCGACCCTCACATCTTATGTTTCCGAGGATGCTGCTAAGTGGGCATTCGACAGCGCAAGAAAATCCGGCGATGTCAAACTTTTTGAAGTCGGCAGCGACGGCAATGTAACCTCTTATGTTATCCTCTATATAAGCAAGGGCAGCTACGCTCCCATGGCAGCGAATGTAAGACATATACTTATTTCTTTCACCGATGACACCAGCTCCAGCTCAGAGGCTACCGACGAGCAGAAGAAGGCAGCAAAGGCCTCCGCAGAGGAAATCTACAAGCAGTGGCAGAGCGGCGCAAAGACCGAGGATTCGTTCGCAGCTCTTGCAAAAGAGAAGTCCAAGGACACAGGAAGCGCGGCTGACGGCGGACTTATCAGCGGTATCACCGCAAACTCCAACTATGTTGAGTCTTTCCGCAACTGGGCTACCGACAGCAGCAGAAAGGTTGGCGACACCGGTATCATTGAGTCCGAGTACGGATATCACATCATGTTCTATTCGGGCAAGGATTACGCCTGGAAGAGCACGATTCGCTCCACGAAGTCCAGCGAGGACTTTGAGAAGAAGCTGACCGAGCTTGAGGGCTCCGATGAGTACAAGCTCGAGAAGAACGACAAAAAGCTTGACAAGGCTCTCAAATCTTACCTCAAATCTTTCAAGCAGCGTCTTGCAATGAGCAACAGCACTGCAAATAAGAGCAGCTATTAAGCAATAAAATAAATAAAATCCCTCGGGAGATAAAACTTCCGAGGGATTTTTTCGTACATAAATAAAACAAGTCCGGGACTTTTATATCCCGGACTGTTGCTTTTTATTCGTCCGCAAGAGCGGCCTTTATCATTATCGCACACTCGAGTCTCTTCTGTTCGAGAGCGCACGAGAGCTTGTGCGGCTTGAAGATAGTGTTGTTATACTGCATATTATTTGCGTTGCATCCGCCGCTGCAATAGAACTTCGCCCAGCAATCGGCGCACTCTTCCTTTGAGTAGATGTTCGCCTTAGAGAACATCTTCTTCATCTTGTAGTCAATGGAATCGTCAAGCACGCTGCCCATCTTCCACTCATCCATACCTACAAACTGATGGCAGGGATAGATATCGCCCTCGGGAGTGACGGCGACATACTCGTTGCCGCAGCTGCACCCGCGAAGTCTCTTTATAGCGCACGGACCCTGATCAAGGTCAATCATGAAATGGAAGAAGTTGAAGCTCGTACCGTTCTTCTTTCGCTCTATAAGTATCTTTGAAAGCTTCTCATATTCCTCTGCTATGGCCGGAAGATCGCTTTCGGTCAGCGCATACGGCAGCTCGGGATCGGTCACAACGGGTTCGACAGAGATCTGGTCGAATCCAAGCTCGTTGAGATGCATGACATCATCGGTGAAGTCAAGATTATATTTTGTAAATGTACCGCGGACATAATATTCCTTGTCCCCTCTCTCGGCGACAAGCTTCTGATACTTCGGAACTATTATGTCATAGCTGCCCTTCTTGTTGACAGTCGGGCGCAGACGGTCGTTGACCTCTTTTCTGCCGTCGAGCGAGAGAACGACATTAGACATCTCGCGATTGATAAAATCAATGCTGTCATCGTCGAGCAGAATACCGTTTGTGGTCATTGTGAAACGGAAGTTCTTGTTGTGCTCTTTCTCAATCGACCTTGCATACTCAACAACTTTTTTCACGACATCGAGATTCATAAGCGGCTCGCCGCCGAAAAAGTCAAGCTCGAGATTATGTCTATTTGCAGAATATTTGATAAGGAAATCTATCGCAGCCTTGCCGACCTCGAAAGGCATGAGCTTTCTGCCGTGACCGAAATCGCCCTGAGCGGCAAAGCAATACTCGCAGCGGAGATTGCAGTCGTGCGATATGTTGAGGCACATAGACTTTATAGGAGCCTCGGTGAGCATATCCGCAAAAGGTCTGTAGGTATCCTCGGAGAAAAGAGAATCGTCATCGCACAGAGCCTTGAGTTCGGCATAAGTGTCGATGATATCCTGCTTATCAAAGCCCTCGTTCACAAGAGTTGAGATAACCTCATCGGGACATTCGTCCTTGAGCTTTTCCGTGAAGAAATCGAGCAGTCTGTATGCAAGCTCGTCCACAATGTGAACGGCTCCGCTGTTTGTGTCAATGACTATATAGTAGCCGTTGAGAAAATATTTATGTATCATATACGCCGGGTCTCCCCGCTTTCGCTCCTTTTAGCCGCGTTACTATCGGCAAATTGTTTCAGACAGAATTTTAGGGACAGGCGCAAAGCCTGCCCCTAATTTACGTTCAAATCAGATTACTTCTCGCACTTCTGGTTAGCAACGGTGCAGGAAGTCTTGCAAGCTGACTGGCAGGAAGCCTGGCACTCGCCGCAGCCGCCCTTAGCAGCGCTCTCCTTAAGATTCGAAGCGTTGATGGTCTTGACGTGTTTCATGATATAACACCTCCAAAATTTACTGAAATGATTATAACATAATAGTCCGGGTATTGCAAGTGCAATTATTTCGTGCCGAAGATTCTGTCGCCGGCATCGCCGAGACCGGGAACGATATAGCCGTGATCGTTGAGCTTTTCGTCCTTTGCAGCGGCAAAGATATCAACATCGGGATGAGCCTTGCTGAGAGCCTCGAGTCCCTCGGGAGCCGCAATGATGCACATGAACTTTATCGACTTGGGATTTCTCTTCTTAATCTGGGTTATAGCATCGATAGCCGAGCCGCCGGTGGCAAGCATGGGATCGAGAACAATAACATCGCGCTCGCCGATATCGCTGGGCAGCTTGCAATAATATTCAACAGGCTGCAGGGTTGCGGGATCGCGGTAAAGACCGATGTGACCGACTCTGGCGGAAGGAACAAGGGTCAGGACGCCGTCAACCATACCGAGACCGGCTCTGAGAATCGGGACAAAAGCAAGCTTCTTGCCCGCAAGAGCCTTTGTGGTCATCTTGGAAACGGGAGTCTCGATCTCAACATCCTTGAGAGGAAGGTCTCTTGTAGCCTCGTAGCACATGAGCATAGCAATCTCACCGACAAGAGTGCGGAACTCTTTGGAAGCGGTGTGCTTGTCTCTGAGGATAGACAGCTTATGCTGAATAAGCGGGTGATTTGTTATTGTTATGTTTGCCATTTTTGAACTCCTCCAGATATATATAATTTGTAAATTTCTGACTTCTTTATTTCGAGAACTTCTCGTTCTCTATAGCCATAACCTGATCGATTCTTCTCTGGTGTCTCTCTTCGCCGCTGAAAGGCGTGTCAACAAAGAGATCGACCATATCAAGCGCAAGACCTGCGCCTATAACTCTGCTGCCGAGGCAAAGGACATTTGCGTCGTTATGGAGTCTTGTCATGCGTGCGGAGAAAGTATCTGCGCAGTTTGCAGCTCTGACTCCCCTGACCTTATTTGCCGCCATCGAGATGCCGACGCCGGTACCGCAGCAGAAAATGCCGAGCTTGCACTCGCCGGATGCGACCGCCTCGCCCGCTATCTTCGCGAAAACAGCATAGTCAACGGACTTATCGCTGTCAGTTCCGAAGTCCTTGACATCGAAGCCTCTCTCCAAAAGATGTTTTTTGATTTCCTCTTTGAGAGGATATCCTGCATGGTCAGCAGCAAGAGCTATCATGATAATTTCTCCTTTTGATTTATTGATTATGAGACTTCTTCAGGCTGAGTTCGCGCTCCGCCTGCGAGGGTCTCAGATATACGGGCAAAAGTTGAGCCGGAGGAATGAAGTCCATATTCTCGCACACGGCGGCACAAGCAGCACCGTATGCACGCTGAAAACGCCTGTTATCCTGCGCGAGGCTAACGCTCTTAAAACTGTCTTTAACAGCCTGATAAGCGATATGCGCTCCGTCTCCGACACAAATTATACGCTCATTTGCATATTTTTCAAGTATTTCCGGAAGTTTTGATGCGGGAATTGCGTCATCTTCGGTCAATCTCTCGACTTTTCCGTCAAAACAGCGGAATATTGCGGAATAGACCTGCGAACATCTTGCATCCATTGCACAGCAGGCAATGCAGTTATCATAGCGCAGATTATAAGCCATCGCTTTGAGAGTAGAAACGCCGCAACACTTCGTCTCGTTGGGCATTGCAAGCCCCTTCACGGCGGCGATACCTATTCTTATACCAGTAAACGAACCGGGACCGTCGGTTATAACGCAGCCGTCAATATCTGCCATTGTGAGGCGTGCGAGGCCGAGAACGGAATCGACCATAGGAAGAAGAGTCTCACTGTGTGTGAGTCCGGCATTGACAAATGCTTCGCTTATCAGCTGCTCGCCGTCGGTTATAGCGGCGCTCGCTGTTTTTGCGGATGAATCAAGCGCGAGTATCTTCAATTTCGGCACCCCTCTCCAAAGTAATTATGCGTTCATTCTCGTTATCATTCTTGGATATCGAAACTCTTATCGAATTTTCGGGCAGACAGTTCTCGATATTTTCGCTCCACTCAATCACGAGCACACCGCCCATGTCGAGATAATCAAAAAATCCGGTTGAATAAAGATCGTCCCAGGTAGTAATCCTGTACATGTCAAAATGATAAATCGGTATATCCGCCGGATACTCATGCACAAGCGCAAATGTCGGGCTGCTGACTTCGCCGTCAAAGCCCATTCCGTGCGCTAGCCCTCTTGTAAACGCAGTCTTGCCTGCGCCGAGATCACCGAACAG
>DKDF01000004.1:28572-31776 GCA_002451755.1 Ruminococcaceae bacterium UBA6855 | reverse complement strand
GGCAGACCCATACGACCTCTTCGCTGCGCTCAAAAACGATGCCCTCTTCGAGATTCTTGAGCAGAGTATTATAGCGCTCCTCGTGCTCTTTTTCGATCTTGCCGACCATCTCAAAGAGCGAAGCTATGCGGTCGAAGCCCTCTTCGCGGGCGACCTCGGCGAACTCCTTGTACATCTCGATCCACTCGTAGTTTTCGCCTGCCGCCGCGTCACGCAGATTGTCTATGGTCGAGGGCACTGCGCCGTCGTGCAGCTCCTTGAACCATATCTTCGCGTGCTCCTTTTCGTTGTCTGCGGTCTCGGTGAAAATCGCGGCTATCTGCTCGTAGCCGTCCTTCTTCGCTTTTGATGCATAGTATGTGTATTTGTTCCTTGCCTGTGATTCTCCGGCGAAAGCCGCCATGAGATTTGCCTGAGTTCTGCTGCCTTTGAATTCCATGCTGTTTCCTCCTGTGTTTATTTATTATCCGCATCGCGGACATCACAAAACTATTATACTTTACATGAGGGTAAAAATAAGTCGTAAATCAGCAAAAGTCTTTAAGATTTTTGATTATCATTTCGACTGCCGTTTTATAGAAGTCGAAATCCTGCATCGCCTCAGCATATTCGGCGTCACTTTTCTCTATCTCGGCGGGGATGAGCGAAGTGTCCTCGTCGTCGGGGTCATATGCGCGGTACTCGCTGTCAAATGCCTTTGCGGCGTCTGCCGGGAACAGCGAATCGACCGCCTCGCGCGCCGCGGGGGTCAGGGGAGCGGAGTTGCATTTGAAAAACTCGCTGAGCCCTTTCTTAGAATCGTCTATGAGATAATAGAGCGCGTATATCTGCTTCTGACTGTCGGAGAGTGCGGAGAATGCCGCGTTCATATTGCTCTGCTTTTCGAGATATCGCTGTATGTTCATCGCCGCGCCGTCGAAAGCACGCTTGCTGTCGGCATTGCGGAGCTTCTCTTCGCTGAGCTCGGAGAACTCTTTGAGTACACCCGATTCGTATTCGAGCTTTTTCATCTGCGCCTCGCGCTCGGCGTGCGCCCTGCTCGATGCCTGCGCCGCCTTTTTGATTACCCAGAGAGTTAAGATAACAGCCGCTATGAGCGCGATTCCAAGATACCAGTATTGTCTGAGTGCGTCAGCCATTGTCTTTCTCTCCCTGCAAAAGTTTATATATGTCGCCCTTCTTGTGTCCGCTTAGCTTCGCCGCCTTCTTCGCGGCCTCCGAGGCGGAGTCGCCCGATGCTATGAATTTTTTTGCCTCTTCGACTGCCTGCTCGACGGTCATCTGCTCTTTTTCCTCGGGCTTTGCGCCCGCGATGATGAGCACTATTTCGCCCTTGAGTCCGCCGTCCGCGTATTTCTCGGCGGCGGCGCAGAGCGTCGTGCGGATGACTTCTTCGTGAATCTTCGTTATCTCGCGGACTATTGCGATCTCCCTGTCGCCGAGCGCGGCGGCGAGGTCGCGGAGCGTTGCGCCTATCTTGTGCGGAGCTTCGTAGAATATCATCGTGCGCGGCTCTTTGACTATGCTCTGTATATGCTCGGTGCGGCTCGCCTTGTTTACGCTCAAGAAGCCTTCAAAAGTGAACCTCCCTGAGGGCATACCGGATATCGCCATCGCCGTTGCGAACGCAGTCGGCCCGGGCACGGATTCGACTTTTATCCCGTGCTCATGGCACATGCGCACCAAGTCCTCGCCGGGGTCGGATATCGCGGGCATACCCGCGTCCGTAACGAGCACGCAGCTCTCGCCGTTCATCAGCCGCGTGACTATTCGCGGGCTCATCTCGAATCTGTTGTGCTCGTGATAGCTTATCATCGGCTTCTTTATCCCGAATGAATTGAGAAGCTTCAGCGTCACTCTGGTGTCCTCCGCGGCAATAAAATCGCAGTTTTCAAACGCGTCTATCGCGCGGGGAGAGAGGTCGCCCAGATTGCCTATCGGCGTGCCGACAACATAAAGTACAGCGCTCATTTATCAGTCCTGTTCCTTTCAGGGTCGTTATTTTCACGCTCACGCTCGTAGTCCGAGTAGAGCGTTTTCATATATTCCGAATATTCGTCCCCGTCATATATATTGAGCTGGGGCTCGACTGTCATGCCCGGTTTCCCGCCGCGCTTTCCCTCGACGAGAACGAGCCACGGGGCGCATCCGCCGCGCTTTGAAACGGTTCTGAGTCTTTTAGGCTCAATGCCTGCGGCACTCATTTTGCACATCAGCTCGCAGAGCCGCTCCGGGCGCAGACACACGCAGAGCCTGCCGCCGAATTTTAAAAGCCACGCGGCGGCTTCGCACATATCATCGAGCGAGCAGCACAGCCCGTGCCGCGCCCGCGCCGCCGTTTCATCCGCGCTGACTATTCCCGCGCCCTCGGCCTTGTAGGGCGGGTTCATCGTAACAACGTCAAATTCACCCGCGGGGAGAAATTCGCGCACATTTCGTAAATCTTTGTTATATACCTCAAGACGGCCGCCGAGAGAATTTATCCCGGCAGCCTGGTTCATCTGTTCGCATCCCTGCTCGCTTATTTCAATCGCGGCAACAGGTTTGCTCATATTCTTTTTGAGCCACAGCAGCGGGATTATTCCGCAACCGCTGCCCATGTCGCAGCAGCGGTTGGATTCCTTCACTGCCGCGAAGTCGGCGAGCAGAAGCGCGTCGGTTCCGAATCCGTGTTCCTTCGAAATGACTGCGGTTATGCCCGAGCCGAGGTTTTCGAGCTTGAATTTGTCCATCAAATGTCCTTATTTGGATTTTCTTTCGATATACTGATTGACCTTGTCAAAAATTTTCTGCCTCTCAGCGGGTGAGCACAGGCGAAGATTGAGTATCAGCTGCTTTTCATCGGGTCTTAAAAAGATGCTCTCAACATGGAGCTCGCGGCTGGCGTTTTTGATAACATCAAGCGCGCCGTCGTCGCGTTCGCCGATAAGCTCGGCAACGGATACGTTAAAAACTTTCGAGAGCTTGTTGAGCGTGTCGAGATTCGGCACACGACCCTTTTCATAGTAGGTGTAGGTCGAACGGTCGAGGTTGAGCACCTCGGAGACTTCCCCCTGAGTCAGACCGTTGAGTGTCCTGAATGTCTTGAGCCTGTTTCCAAATTCGAGATTCTGGTTGGGCATATCTTTATCCTCCGTCCCCATCGGCTCTGAACCGATGAATTATACAATATAATTTTAAAATATCTGAGGAAAAAAGTCTATA
>DKDF01000004.1:0-28521 GCA_002451755.1 Ruminococcaceae bacterium UBA6855 | reverse complement strand
TTTCTGAATTTTTAAAGAAAAGTCAATTTTTATATAAATAAAAGCCACACTTCTTTGCGTTATGTCGAAAAACGGCTTGCGGCGGACGAAAAAGATGATTGTAAAACTCAGGCACGCTATGATATAATAATAAATATTATGTCCCGAAAACAGGACTTTGAGAGAAAGTGTGTGGAAACCTTGGCAGAAAAAAACATTTTTGAAAAGACAAAATATTTTATTGTCGACATGGACGGAACATTCTATCTCGACGGAAACATCATCCCGGGCGCGGACGGCTTTTTGAAAAAAGTCCGCGAGAGCGGGAGAGACTTCTATTTCTTCACGAACAACTCGTCGAACAATGTCGCCTCGTGCAGGGATAAGCTCGCGAAGATGGGCTTTCCCGTTGACGAAAAGCGCGTCATAATTTCGTCCCATGTCACTATAGATTTCCTCAAGCGACACCGCCCCGGCAAGAGCGTCTATCTTCTCGGCAACGAGCGACTGACCGACGATTTTGAAGCTGCCGGAATCAACCTTGTTGAAAAGGACCCGGATATAGTCGTGCTTGGCTTTGACACCACGTTGACCTATCAGAAGCTTTGGGACGCTGCGAAGTATATCACAAACGGCGCGGAGTATATAGCGACCCACCCCGATCTCAACTGCCCGACTGCGGACGGCTTCATGCCCGACACGGGCTCGATGATCGAGCTTTTCGCCGCATCAACCGGCAAACGCCCGCTTGTTATGGGCAAGCCCATGACGGCAACGGTAGATTATATAACCCATATGCTCTCCTGCTCGCGCGATGAGATTGCTTTTATCGGAGACCGCCTGGCGACGGATATCGCGATAGGCGCGAACCACGGCATACCGAGCGTGCTCGTGCTCAGCGGCGTGACTACGAGAGAGGAATACGAAAATTCGGATATTAAAGCGAGCGTCGTGGTCGACAGCATGAAGGATCTCGCTGAATATCTTTGATATAATTTGTCGGTTCGAAACCTTCCCGACAGGCATTGTGCCCGATGCCGAACAAAACTAAAGGCGCTGCATGGCAGCAAAAAGGAGCAGAAAAATGAAAAACAAAAAACTTTCCGTCCGATTCCTGACGGAGAGCGCGGTCATTGCCGCGCTCTATGCGGCGGCGACATATCTGAGCGCCGCGTTCTCACTCGCTTACGGTCCGGTGCAGTTCAGGCTCTCCGAAGCCCTGACCGTGCTCTCGACTCTCACCCCCGCTGCGATACCGGGGCTGACGATAGGCTGTATCATAGGCAATATTTCGAGCCCGATGGGCATATGGGATGTTCTCTTCGGCTCGGCGGCGACTCTTCTCGGCGCAGTGACCGGGCGTATGCTCAGAAATGTGCAGATAAAAAAGCTCCCGGTGCTCTCGTCGCTCATGCCGGTTATATTCAACGCCGTCATAGTAGGACTTGAGATAGTGATGCTGACTCCGGTCGAGGGCGGAAAACTTACAGTATTTGCAATATCCGCTCTGGAAGTCGGAGCGGGCGAACTTGCAGTCTGCCTCGCGCTCGGACTGCCGCTCTATTCGGCGCTCAGGCACACGAAGCTTTTCAAGTAACTTTCAGCTGCGGCTGTTGTTATATCGCGATTCCCTTATATGACCGAAAGGGGAGACAACAATGAAGAAAGAAAGAAGAACTTTTTCCGAATGGTTCAAAGACATTGCGGGAATCGAGGGCGACTTAAAAGATACCCTCAAGCCTGCCGTGGGCTATACCTCGGGAAACATCATGCTCGGCGGAGCGGGCTATCCGATCAGCATGTATCATCAGCAGTATCTGACCTATGTCGAGGGTCTGAGCACCAAGCAGGCGGGTCTGATTTCGCTTATCGGAGGAATGTGGGACGCTATAACCGACCCGATAATGGGCATTATCAGCGACCACACCCGTGCAAAGTCCGGCCGCCACAGGAGATATCTGCTCATAGCAGTTATCCCGTTCATGATAGCCTATATCATGAAGTGGACCTCGTTCGGAATATCAGATACAGGCAATACGCGCAATATCATGCTCTGGTACATCGCGGGAACGCTGCTCTACAGCACCGCATTCACCATAGCGAGCGTGCCGCATACTTCGATGCTGCCGATGGTCGCGCCGAACTATTTCCAGCGAACGCAGTTCTTATTTATCGAATATCTGATGAACTCCGTCGGTCAGGTGACCTCGTTCATACTCACCGCACTCATATTAAGCGAGTTCAATGTCAAAACGGCGCTCGGCAGTCTGCCGAATCCCTCGCACGCGGATACGAACAAGTATATGCTAATCGGCTTTATCCTCGCCGTGTTTTTTGCGTGGCCGCTTGTCTATTGCTATTTCCACACGAGCGAGCCGTCTTCAAAAGATATGCCGAAGATGCCGATAAACATAAAGTTCATTGTCAGCCAGTATGTAAAGGTTTTCAAAAACCGCGCGTTCAGGCAGTATTTTCTTATCAGCCTCTGCTTTATGATGTGCCGCGGATTTTACAGCATCACCGACCAGTATTTCATGGTCAGCGTCGCTGATAAATACAGCCTGTTCATATCCATGACTATAGTCTCGGGTATCTCGGAATTCATGGGTACGCCCATAAACTACATGCTCATCAAGAAGTTCGGCAAGCAGTCGTGCGGAAAGATCCTCGGTCCGCTTATGGTCGTCGGTCTGTTCATTACTTCATTCATAACGCCGAACACGCCGTCGATTATTTCAACGATAATTATCGTCATATCTTCGATATGCTACAACTTCGGCTTCTCAGGCCCCGATTTCTTCATTGTCAATATCCAGCCCGATGTCACCGATGTTGACGAGATGATAACGGGCGAGCGCCGCGAGGGCACGATATCAACTTTCTATACGCTGTTCCGCAAGATGATAAACAGCTTCATGGCGTATATCGTTGGCGCGTCGATAGATGCGTTCGGCTATAACCCGAAGATAACCGCGCCGTCAATGCAGTCCGCGCGTACTATCTGGGGACTGCGCCTGAACTTCTCTATCCTGCCGACAATATTCGCGATAATAACCCTCATCACCGTCTGGCGCTACACCATGACAAAGCGCGACCATGAGCAGATAAAAGCTCTCATCAAGCAAAAGCACGAGCAGGGCGAAATTGACATCGATGATGAAGAAAAGAAGCGCCTCGAGGTCATCGCCGGGCAGAAGTGGGAGGATATGTGGATATCCAAGCCCGATGCGTCGCGTCTTATGACGGAGGTCTGATTATGCTTGAAAAACCGAACTATAAATTCAATAAAAACATGCCGATGCCCGACAGATTCATAAACGGTCAGGCTCTCGGCATGGTCAGCCGGCTTCGCTACGGGCTTTTTCCGATGTCGTATAACGGCTGTGAGATAATCGCGGTCTATAACTATATGCGCCTGCACGGCGTGAAAACGAACATGGCGGATCTCGCGCTCGAGATATACCCGAAAGGTTCGGTGCTCATGGGACTGTTCGGCTCGAATCCGTATATGCTCAGGCACTATTTCCAAAAGCGCGGCATGTCCGAGCACGGCATAACGGACTATGAGCGCTTCAAGCGCGAGTTCCCGAAAGCAGGCTCGGCGATAATCTCGTTCTGGACGAAGCGCCCGCTTCTGTCATCGCTGCACACTGTGGCGGTCGAGAGCATGGAAAACGGCGGCGTCAGAGTGTATAACTACAGCAACAGCCGCCCCGACCCGCGCGAGCTGCCCGGCTTTGATGATTTTGTCAAGAAGAGTTCACATTTCATTATCGGGTATATAAAATAAGCGGACTGCCGCGGGACAAAATAAATAAAAATCGGACGCAGTATTTTTGCTGCGTCCGGTTGCTGTTTTATGAAGATTCTTTTTTGCCGTATTTCTTGCCTCTGAGCCATATCGCGGAAAGCTCGACGAATCTCGCGAGCGGGTATGCACGCATGAGCATGACACGCGTCTGCATCTGCTTTGATATTCCGCAGTAGCCGTGCTTTAATACCAGCTCGCGCATCATATGAGCGATGCGCGCGGCGTTGCGCCTGTCTCCCACGCGCAGATATTTCACATACAGCGTATGCAGAGCCGCTATCTTCTTTTTGTGCGCAAGCTTTGAGAGCTCCGGGTCACCCGCCACTATCGGGTCGGATTCTATCTTTGACATGACATTTATAGGCGATTCGGAAATGTAAGCGCCGGAGAGCACCATTCCGCCGGAATTCTGAAGATAATGATATTTTGCGTCGGCTATGCGTAGATAGCCTTTTGCTATATGCGCCATGCGGAAGCTGAACTCGTCGTCCTCGCAGAAATCGCAGCTCTCGTCAAATCTCAAATTTTCAAAAACACTTCTCTTGAACAGCTTGCCCCATGCGGCATTGGCGTAAATGCTGCCCGCGAGCATCCATTTTATGAGCGTCCGTGTGTCCTGAATATAGATCTCATCGGAAGCTCTGCTGTCTTCAACACCGTTCGGGAAGTTAAAATATACGCAGCAGCCGGTGACATCCGTGTCCTTTTGCAAGGCGGCGTTCAGAAGTACCTCCAGCGTGTCGCGGTCTATCCAGTCGTCGCTGTCGATAAAGAATATGTACTCCCCGCGGCTTTTGTCTATTCCGGCATTGCGCGCCGAAGAAAGTCCGCCGTTCTTTTTGTTGATGACGGAAACTCTTGAGTCCGCCTGCTCATAGCGGCGGCATATTTCCTCCGAGCTGTCGGTCGAGCCGTCGTTGACGAGGATAACCTCAGTGTTATCATACGTCTGTGCAAGAACGCTGTCAACGCATTTTTGCAGAGTCGACTCCCTGTTATAAATAGGTATCACAACACTGATAAGTTTATCCATACGCAAGTCATACTCCTCTTACAGAAAATTCCACGAGCTGACTTCATTATATAATGCCTCAGCACAATTTTTAAGAGGATAATAAAAATTTTTCATGCGATCGGAGTATTTTTTTTCGGGCTCAAAGCCGTTTTCTGCGGCTTTCTTTATTTCTTCCACCGCACTTTCAGACTCGAGGACAAGCGGACCGAAGGCCTTTTCAAACGGAAGATCGAGCTCGCGGTAGTGGTTCATGCCCGCCTTGAACTGACCGTAATCGGGCACGAAATATAGCACCGGGCGGCAGAGATAGGCAAAGTCGAACACGAAAGACGAGAAGTCCGTTATGAACATCTTATAGTCCTCGATGTCAACATGTGCGCCAGCCATGACGACGCGCGGGCTCTTGATATCAAACAGTCCTTCTGCGTCCGCGATTATCGGGTGGAGCTTGACATCGAGATAGGTGTCTGTCTTTTCGAGCAGCTCGTGCAGCTCCTCGCTCTCAAGAAAGCGCGAGAAATTCCTGAAATAGTCTGAGTTTTTGAGCTTCGAGTCTATCAGCTCCCACTTCGAGGAGTTTATCTCCTGGGTCAGGTATTTGCGCCACGACGGGGCGAAGAGAATCCTGCTTTTCGCCTTTTTGTTTCTGTTTATATGGTCGTATCGCGCCATTCCGGTCGGAATGAGATTATCCTCCGGGTAGTGATAGTTCGCCATATAGTTCTGCTTTTCAAACGGAGCGGAAATAACGATTTTATCCGCGCGGCAGCGTTCGACCGAGTTCTGCGAGCGCAGGGAGGCGTGGAGCACTCCGTGCTGGAGATAGATGGTTTTGAAATCGAGCAGGTCGGCATAGGGCACTTCGCCCGCCGCCGAGCCAAACGGCGAAACCGGAGTCACGCCGTAGAACGCCGTGAATATCACACGCGCCGAAAGATAGAGCAGTTTGTGCTTCTCCGAGCCGAACTTCACGAGATGCGCCTGCTCCTCTTTTGTGAACAGCTCGTCTATATTCTTATATTCGCGGCTGTAAATATAGTAGCGTTCAATGCCGTCGTTGTGCTTTATATCGTTCTTGAACTGGTAATAGCCGTTGTCGAAGTCAACCGTGTGCAGGTCGTAGTAGAGCTCGACCTTGTGCGCCCTGCGGTATTCAATAGCGGCGTTGCGCAGCTTTTTGACATTGCCTTTGAAATTCTTGCTCTGCTCGCGCTCGGCGCGGTATTTCTCATTTTCGTCAACGCTCCTGCTGACGAGCGTTCTGCCATTCAAAGTGAACATCACGCCGTTTCGGACATACATGCGTATTTTGCGGCTGAACACGGCGGTCGGCTCGGCGAGAAGATTCGTCGGGTATTCTTCGCCGCGTATGCTTATAAAGAACTTTATTTCATGCCTGCCGTCTTCCGGGAATTCGCAGAAGAACGCCGGAAAATCGACAACGTTGACTGCGGAATCCTGCGCGCTGAAAACGGAAGTAAAAGTTTCAAGCTCGTGTTTTTCGCCGTCTACGGAAGCTATTACTTTCCACTCGCCGCGCCCGAGATGCGAGAACACCGGGGATTTTATGAACGAGAGCAGTCTCGCTTTTCCGTTTTCGACAAATATTTTTCTCATCATCAGCGGGAACGAGGACGCGGAAAAAATCTTTCTTCCGTCCGCCGCAATGCTGAGCTTGCCGTCATCTGCTATTATCGTCGGATGGCAGTTCGGCTTGCGCGAGAGCCAGTAGTGGATATGATATTCATTGACTGACGGGTGCAATATTATGGTGTCCTCGTCCATTTGTTTTAGCAGCGCGTCAATGCGCTCATTCGCGCGTGCAAACTCCTCCGGCGGATAGTGATATGGCAGGAGCTTGTCCTCCTTGAGCTTCCAGCGCAGGTCGTTGAAAACTATGCCCTGGAAATACGGCGGAACCCTGCCGCCGAACGAGTTGAACAATTCCTCGTAGAAAGCCATGGAGGTTTCAAATATATAATAGGGCGAGAAAACGGTTGAAACAATGCTGTTCTCGTTGCCGCGGTTGTATCTGTATTCGCCCTTTTGGCAAAAGCCGATTTTCATCTTGCGGCGCAGGATATCGCAGCAGTATTTCTCGTCCTCATGCCTGAAATTCGGCGACTCGTCGAAGAAAATGCCGTTGTTTTTATCGTTCTTGACGCAGATATTGACGTTCGTCTGCGTGATGAATCTGTTCTTTGGGTCATCTAAATCATATATGCCCGTGTGGGTCAGCGTGCGGTATCTGAAATGATAGACCGGCGGCGCATTTTTAAAATACTGCGTGATGCGGTAGGTGACCAGATCTACCTCGTCATAGACTGTGTCGAAATAGTCAATAACGCTCTTGACTGTATCGGGCGCCAAAGTGTCGTCGGAGTCGAGGAAGAAGATATACTTGCCCTGTGCATGGCGCAGACCGAAGTTTCTTGTTTTTGAAAGTCCCTCGTTCTCTTTTGAGTAGAAATGGATATTCTCATATTCGTCAGCCCAGCGGCGGCAGATATCCGCGCTGCCGTCTAAACTGCCGTCGTTTATCAGGAGTATCTCCATATTCCCGAACGGCTCTGTCTGCTCTTTGAGCGAGTTTATGCAGCCGTCGAGATATTTTTCGACATTGTAGACGGGGATGAGTATCGTGGCTCTGAATGGAAAATCAGACATTCAGGTCACCCCCGGCGAGCTTTGAGCAGACTTTGCAGCCGAGCTTCTTTGCCGCTCCGCCCATACGGTAGAGCTTGAAATAGAGCCACGCGGCGATGCAGCGGCGCAGCGTGCCAAAGCTGAGCTTGCCGCCGTAAAAATCGCGCACGACATCGTCGGCGAGGATAGGCAGAGTCACTTCTTTGTACATGGCGTTCGTGCCAGCTGAGACGAACTCTCCGGCGCGGCAGCCCTCTTTTAGCATAGCGGAATCTATACCGAAAGCCGCGAGGGCATATGCACTGTAAGCCTCATTTTCAAAGAACGGCTTTGCCGCCGTGGAAAACGCATCGAATTCGGTTTCTTTTCCTGTCTTGTCAAGCCCGCAGTAAGCCGAGAGCAGAAGAGTCAGAGCGGAGAGCCCGCCTTTGGTTGAAACGCTTTTTGCAATGATTTCAAAGCTTTCTGCGTTCCACTCTATCGGCTTCGCGCCGTAGAGAAGCACCTCGTGTATGGTTTCAAAATTTTCATATGCGGCATACTGCGCGGCAAACGCGGCGAAGCCCGCCGGGCTTGCGGATAAAATCTTTATTCCGTGCTCGCTTATAACTTCCGAGCGCATGACAAAATTCACGCCGACTGCGGGCGAGAATGCCTCGTGGACTGAGAACCCGTCGCGGTAGAGTTTGCGCGGTGCATTCTTTTCTTCAGTCGCCGCATTGAAAACGACCGCCTTATCTTCGAGCAGCTCGGTAAATCCGGGCGCAAAAGTGGTCCCGGCATCTGCGAACATGACGAGCGGGGCATCGGGCGAAGCGAGGACGGAATTGATTGACTCAACGGAGCAGGGTGCAAAATCTATCCTGCTGTTCTCCGCCGCTGTCGGGAATTTTTTGACATCTGCATTTTCTGTGCAGATTACAAGGCGCACGCCGCCGCGGGTTATGAGCGAATAGGCGAGATTTTCCGCCGCGCCCGAGTCGCCCGTGCAAATGACGCAAAGTTTGAAATTATATTCCATAAAAGTTTCTCCGATTGCAAAGCGCCCCCGCAGAGAGTGACCTGTGCGGAGGCAGCTTATTTATTTTGTTATGCTGTCAGTGCGGCGAAGGCAACAGTGCCCGCCATGATAAGAATATTCAGTGCATATCTCTCAAGGAACGCGCCCGCTATAATAAGAACGGTCGGAATAAAGAGAACGATCTTCACGAACAGATTCGCTCCGTCCTTGCCGTAGAGTGCGTGCCACAGACCGATTGCATCCTCCATGAGCGGATACTGATTCGCGCACAGCGAGAAGCCGAGATAGAACAGGATGCAGTAGACAATGAACATGAGCATCGTGCTCGAATCGGCGGGAACTTTGAAGAAGAACAGACCCGCAAAGCCCATATAGAGCATGGGCGTACCGATTATCGCAGTGAACAGACCGGGCAGGAGACAATAGAAGAATATCTTCGCCTTGCTGCCGATCGCGTCATGCTCGACATGGCCGCAGCCGTCGGTGAATCTGAGATACTTTGTATCCTCAACGGGGATACTGAATGCTCTTGCGATAAGATGCTCAAAGAAAGCCTTTATATAAGCGCCGGGGAAGGTGAGCACCTTGCCGATGAAATAGATAACAGTTGAAATCATGAGATGACACCTCCGTCAGTGATGAAGACCTGCTCGACGGTCTTTTTGCCTGCAAGGCAGTCCGTGACGACCGTGCTTATCTCGTAGTTGTAGGTCTTGAGATAATCCTGAAGCGTCTTGTAGGTATCATCGTCCTTTGCAAGTCCCGCTGCAAGAGCTGCGGTGTTGATTATATCGAGCGTCAGGTCGCCGTAGTTCATGGAGAACTGATATGCGTTCTTTCCGCACTCGTTAGCCTTTGCATAGTCGCCCTTGAGCATATAGGCGATAGCCTCGTTGCGGTAGATATCCGAATCGCCGCCGGATGCCTCGATGCCCTCTTCGCATATCTTTATCGCCGCGTCGTATTTGCCGGTGTACCAATAGAGGTTGGCGCGCAGGCTGTACGATGTGTAATCGCCGCTTGCAACTCCCGCCGCGTTTTCGGCAGTGTCGAGCAGGTCGCAGACCTTCTCGGCGCCGTCGGCGTCGCCCTGTGCGAGCAGAGCCATGACCTTCTGCTCATAGGCGGAGGAATAGTTGCGGTTCTTCGCGATCATCTTGTCGGCATATTCAACGGACTTCGCATAGTCGCCCGAGCGATAGTAGTAATCCGCGATTGTCGGACCGTAGATCATGAGACCCGCGGGATATTCCTTTTCCATCTTCAGCAGGAACTCGAGCTGGGTGTCGATGCTCTTGTCCGCCATCATCGCGATATAGCACTTGTAGTATTCGATATACTGATCCTCAATTCCGTCCTGACCCTTGAGCGCGTCAAGCTTCTTGATAAGATCGTCGTAAGGGATATCCTTCGCTTCGGCGTTGACATAGTTCTGGAGAATCGAATATGCCTGCTCCTGCGTGGTGTTGTAGCCGTTATAGGCCTTGACGAACTTGCGCATACCGAGCAGCCTCAGGTCGGATTTCACTGCGTCCTCGCCGAGAGTGTTCACAACATATCCGCCCGCGTCTATCTCGGTGTAGCCTTTTGCATAGATCTTCGCGGTCATCGCGGTCTCGCCGTAGCCGAGGGTGAATATCGTCTGATTGCCGAGGGCCTTCGACAGACCCGAGATAAAGTCGCTGTCGTTGAGAGAGGCGTTTGCCTCGCTCGCCTGGGACACCTTGTTGAGCGCGGCGTTGACATAGCCCTGGTTCAAGAGGGAGTCTGCCTCAAGCAGACCGACCATCTGCGTGGCGTTTGCGCCCATGAGCATCAGCGCGAACAGCGAAACTATCACGCAGAGCACCGCGGCAACCACGGAACCGCCCTTTATCTTCGTTTTCATCATCTTTGTACGGCAGTCCTCGCAGTAATAGCTGCCCTCTTCGCGCGCCTTCTTCTGGCAAAGGCTGCAAAGCGTTCTGTCATACTCAAAGTTTTTTTCTTCCTTTTCGGCAGCCTCGTTCTCTTCGAGCGGCTGCAGGTTTTCTTTATCTGACAAACCGATACCTCCTTGTCCGGTAGCATTACCTCTCCATTCTATCAGCTTTCTTATAAAAATTCAAATAAAATCAGACTTTGTTTACAAAAAACTCATAAAATAACGCCAAAGCTTAAATTACCGGCGCATCATATGCAAATATCGGCGCAAAATATCTTGTCATATCAATAAAAAATCTGTATAATCAACCTGCATATAAATAAGCGAAAGGAAGCAGGATATGCTTGAACTGAAAAATGTCTCCTTCTCGGTCGGCAGTGCGGACGACGAGCTTGAGATAATCGACGATATCAGCCTCACATTCGACGACGGAAAATTCGTTGTCATAACAGGACCTAACGGCGGCGGAAAATCCACGCTCGCAAAGCTTATCATGGGCATCGAGCAGCCGACAGCGGGACAGATAATCTATAACGGAACGGATATAACTCACATGAGCATCACCGAGCGCGCGAAGCTCGGCATCGGCTACGCTTTTCAGCAGCCGCCGCGCTTCAAAGGGCTCACGGTGCGCAGGCTCCTGAGCCTCGCCCACGGCAGCGAGCTGCCCGAGGACGCCTGCTGCGCATATCTGACGAGCGTCGGGCTCTGCTCGCGCGAATATCTCAACCGCGAGGTTGACGCGTCTCTCTCGGGCGGCGAGGTCAAGCGCGTTGAGATAGCCACGCTCATGGCGAGAGATGTTGACCTTGCGATATTCGACGAGCCGGAGGCGGGAATCGACCTGTGGAGCTTCGCAATGCTTGTCGAGAGCTTCCGCTCGATGTGCAAGAACAGATACGAAACAGTGATAGTAATTTCGCATCAGGAGCGCATAATGCAGCTCGCCGACGAGATGATAGTCGTCGAAAAGGGCAAGATTCGCACGCGCGGCACAAAGGAAGAGATACTCCCGCAGCTGCTCGGCGAGCTTGACGAGAGCTGCGACTTCAACAGAAAGGACGGTGAATGATATGCCGGATCTGCTCAAAAAAGTCGATATGTCGCTGCTGCACACGATAGCGGACATGGATTCAATGCCGACGGGCGCGTTCAACATCAGAAAGAACGGCCGGGGCATCGCGAGGCAGTCGAGCGAGAATATAACAATAGAGCCCAAAAAAGGCAACCCGGGCATAGACATATATATAAAGCCGTTCACAAAGGGCGAAGAGGTGCATATCCCGGTTATCATCACCGAGACCGGAATAAACGACAAGGTGTATAACGATTTTTATGTCGGCGAGGGCGCGGATGTGCTGATAGTCGCGGGCTGCGGCATACACAACTGCGGCGGCGAAAAGACCGAGCACGACGGCATTCACCGCTTCTTCATCGGCAAGAATGCAAAAGTAAAATATGTCGAGAAGCACTACGGCGAGGGCGAGGGCACGGGCGAGAGAATACTCAACCCCGTGACTGAAGTCACCATGGAAGAGGGCTCTTACTGCGAGATGGAGATGATTCAGCTCGCGGGCGTCGACTCGACTCTGCGCGAGACTGAGGCGGCTCTTGACGCGAACGCCAAGATAGTCATCACCGAGCGCCTGCTTACTCACGGCAGTCAGAAAGCCCGTTCAAACATGACCGTGAACTTAAACGGCAAAAATTCGAGCGCGCAGATAGTTTCCCGCTCCGTCGCAAGGGATTACTCCGAGCAGGTGTTCTATCCCAGAGCGGTCGGCAACACGGAGTGCCGCGCCCATGTCCAGTGCGACTCGATAATCATGGACAAGGCGAAGATACGCTCCATCCCGGAGATAACCGCCAACGACGCCGACGCGCAGATAGTCCATGAGGCGGCTATCGGGCGCATAAACAACGACCAGCTCTTGAAGCTCATGACCTTCGGACTTACAGAAGAGGAAGCGGAAGAGGTCATAGTCAGCGGCTTCCTGAAATAAAATAAACAGATAAAAATATATTTTTATGCAATAAGTTTAAAAAACTATTTGCAAATCAGAACAGATATGTTACAATTACACTGTTTAAGACCGCGCACATGACGAATCGACCGCGCGGCATTTAAGGAGGTTATAACCAAACATGGAAAAAGCGAAGCAGTATTTCTGTGCTAAGCCCAACGGCAAGCTGCACTATCCGCACACGATCCTCACGGGATTCGGTTTCCTTGCGTCGTCTATCGCATGGGCAATCTACGATCCCTACATAACAAAGATACTCAACCACCTGCTCAATAACAGCGCCACGATAACCTCGTGGTCGGCAAAGCTCAACGCCGCGTTCCCGGCTCTCGCCGAGTTCGCCGCGGCGAACGGCGAGGATGTTACGACCGCCGCCGGCGGCATAACGCTCGTCCCGCTGTTCATCGGTATTATCATGACGTTCGATAACATTTTCGGCGTCATCTTCCAGCCGACCTTCGGCAAGCTTTCCGACAACACCCATTCCCGTTTCGGCAAGCGCCGCCCGTATGTTATCTTCGGCGCGCCTATCTCGGCTATCCTCTTTGCGATAATCCCGATAGTCGCGATAAAAGTCGGCTCGATTCCGCTGACAATGCTCTTTATCATTCTCTTTGTTTTCGTTATGTCGCTTTGGAGAGCTCCAGTCGTCGCGCTTATGCCCGACTTGACTCCTAACAACATCCGCTCCGAGGGTAACGCCATAATCAACCTCATGGGCGGTATCGGCAGCGCGCTCGGTCTGTTTGCCGGCACTATCGTCACCGCTATCTATTGCGCATCTACCGGAATTTCCTCGAAATCCGATGAATTCAACGAGCTCAATACTTTCCCCTATGTTTTCCTGCTCGGCGCAGTCGTCATGATAATCGGTATGCTCGTCATACTCTTCTTCGTCAAGGAGCCCGACAGCCGCATTAAGGTTCAGGGCGAGATGAACCAGGCGGCCGACGCAGAGGCAAGACGCAAGGCTGAAAAAGAAGCTGCAAAGGCTGAAAAGGAAGAGAGAAAGAAAGAAAAGCTCACCTCCGGCGAGAGAAGAAGCCTTGTCTTTATGCTCATGGGTCTGTTCTTCCTCTTCTGCGGCACAAACGCCGTTACAACCTTCTTTGCACTGTTCGCCGATGAGATTCTTCATAAGACCGCAGCTCAGGCAACTATAATGACCACCGCATTTGCCGCCGCTTCTGCAGTCGCCGCCATCCCGGCAGGTTGGCTCGGCAAGAAGTTCGGCCGTAAAAAGACAATCCTCAGCGGACTTGTCATATTCATCGTTGCGTTCGGCGCATATCTGCTGACCGAGATTCTCCACATCAACGCCCTCAGCGGCGCTCTTATCTGGATAGCTCTCGTTGTCGGCGGTGCCGCGAACATGTTCATCACCGTCAACACCCTGCCTCTCGTGCTTGAAATAGGCGGTATCGACAAGGTTGGTACATTCACCGGCTACTACTACACCGCAACCTTTTCCGCGCAGATAGCTACTCCGATAATCTACGGTATCGTCCGTATGCTTACCGGCACATATATGTCCCTGTTCTACTATTGCCCGATAGCCTTTATCCTCTCGACCCTCTGCATCCTCGTCGTCCGCCACGGCGAAGCGATCCCCGACGAGATAGTCGAAAAGATCAAGGAAGAGAACGAGGACTGATAAAAAGTTCTGTACAAAGCCCCGCCATAATCGGCGGGGCTTTTTTGGCGCAAAAATTTTAAAAAGTTCTTTATTCTCCGGGGTTTCTATTGTATAATAAAATCAGAAGTATGCAAAGCGACGAAGAAAGGACCATGGTTATGGAGAAAAACAAAGTCAAACTGACCATTTGCGGGGCGGAATATATCATCGGTTCGGATGAGGACAATAAGTATATGATCGAACTCGGCGACGAAGTCGATGAGAAAATATCCACGATTCTCAAGCAGAATCCGAGAATTTCCGTAACTCAGGCGGCTGTTCTCGCGGCGCTTGAATTTGCCGATTCGGAGAAAAAGGCCGTCGTTGCCGCAGAGAACCTGCGCTCAAAGATACAGGAGTATCTCGAGGACTCTGCGCGCGCCAAGACCGACCGCGAAATAGCCGTGCGCGAGTCGGACAGAATCGCGAAGGAGTTCGCCGAATATAAAAAGAAGCACAGGTCAAAAGATGAATAAGCCGGAGATACTTGCGCCTGCGGGCTCGTTTGATTCGCTGACCGCAGCAGTGCGCTGCGGAGCCGACGCCGTATACCTCGGCGGACGGGAGTTGAACGCGCGCCGCAACGCCGCGAATTTCAGCGATGAAGAACTCGCGCAGGCGGTCGAATACTGCCACGCGCGCGGGGTCAAGGTATATATCACGCTCAACACCCTTGTGCGTGACGACGAGATGGAAACGGCGATGAACGCCGTCAGGTGCGCCTGCGATGTCAAAGCAGACGCACTTATTTTACAGGATATCGGGCTCACTTCGCTCATTCGCAGGGCGGCTCCCGATATGCCTCTGCACGCCTCAACGCAGACCTCCGTGCAGACCCTCGACGGGATAAAAATGCTTGCGGACATGGGATTTTGCCGCGCAGTGCTCCCGAGGGAGCTCTCTAAAAAGGAGATAGAAAAAATAGCCGCACAGTCGCCGATGGAGCTCGAGATGTTCGTCCACGGCGCTCTGTGCATGTGCCTTTCTGGTCAGTGCCGGCTCAGCGCGGTGCTCGGCTCACGCTCGGGCAACAGAGGCTTATGCGCCCAGCCGTGCAGGCTCCCGTTTGCCGCCGCCGGCGGCACGGGGCACGACCTGAGCCTCAAAGATATGTCTTTGATAGAATACCTGCCGGAGCTCGCGCAGATGGGCGTTCTCTCGTTCAAAATAGAGGGACGCATGAAGCGGCCGGAGTATGTTGCCGCCGCAGTGACCGCCTGCAAAAAGAGTCTCGCGGGCGAAAGCGCCGCCGAATACGAGCGCACGCTCGGCGCGATATTCTCTCGCTCCGGGTTTACCTCCGGCTACTATGACGGAGCTCTCGGGCGCGATATGTTCGGCGTGCGCCGCAAAGAGGATGTCACCGCCGCAAAGGATGTTCTCTCTCCGCTTGCCGCGCTCTACGACGGCGAACAGCCGCTGATAAGAGCGGATATGCACCTGTCTGCGCAGGTCGGCGAAAAGGCATACCTCGCGGTCAAAGCCGCAGGCAAGAGCGTTTTTGCGGAATCTGAAAACGCCGTGCAGAAAGCGCAGAACAGAGCGGTCAGGAGCGAAGAGATTGAAACCCGGCTGCGCAAATGCGGCTCGACTCAGTTTTATGCCGGAGATGTCGGAATTGATATCGGAGACGACATATTTTTGAGCGCGTCCGAGATAAACTCGCTTCGCAGAAAGGCTCTCGCGATGCTCGAAGAAAAGATTGCCGAGCGCGCTGAAATTCCGTTTTATCCGCAGGAAATTTCAATCAGACGCCGCCGCTCTCAAAACCGCGGTTATGTGATCAGAGTCAGAAATGTTTCACAGATACCGTCAGATCTCTCGTATGTGCGCCGCGTGATACTGCCGATGGGCGTCGGTGAGGAGACCGTGAAGTATCTCAAGGATAAAAAAATACAGCCCGCAGTCGAAGTTCCAGCCGCGATATTCGGCGGCGACGATGCGGTTTACAATTCGTTAATCAAAGCACGCAAAAACGGAATATCCCTCGCCGCAGTCTGCTCTCTCGACGGCGCGGCGATAGCAAAAAAGGCGGGCATGAAGCTCTGCGCCCTGCCCGGAACAAATATATTCAACACATTCTCGCTCGACGAGTTCGCGCGCCTCGGCTTCACGGACGCTATACTCAGCACCGAGCTGAAAATTGCCCAGTGTGCCTCGCTCGGCGGAAAGCTGCCGCGCGGCGTGTTCGCTTACGGGCGTCTGCCGCTGATGCAGACGAGAAACTGCCCGGTCAAAAACGGCACGACCTGTGACAAATGCCGCAAGCACGGGTCTTTGACTGACAGGATGGGCGTGACCTTCCCCGTCGAGTGTTCGCCGTTTGCCTCGACCTTGCTCAACAGCGTGCCGATAGTCGAGAGCGACAAGCGCGAGCAGTTTGAGTTTGCCGACTTCTCTCTGCTGTGGTTCACGACCGAGACAAAAGAAGAATGTGAAAAAGTACTTGAAAGCTACCGCAGGGGAGACGCCCCGCAGGGCGAATTTACGCGCGGACTTCTCTACCGCGGAGTTGAATAAAGGAGATAAAATATGCCCACTCTCAAGATGAAAAAAGTGCGCCCCGGCGCAATAATACCGAAGCGTGCTACCTCCGGCAGCGCCGGACTGGATCTTTGCGCCTGCACGGAAAACGAAGTCGTTCTCAAAGCCGGCGAGCGCACGGTCATACCGACAGGAATAGCGATTGCTATAGAAAACAACGAGACCGCTGCATTCGTCTATGCGCGCAGCGGACTCGGGATAAAGCACGGTATTTCACTCTCGAACGGAGTCGGAGTCATCGACAGCGACTACCGCGGCGAGATATGCGTGGGACTCATTAACACTTCGAGCGAAGATTATACTATACAGCCCGGCGAGAGAATAGCTCAGCTCGTACTCGCGCCTGTTATTCCGGCGCAGCCCGTCGAAGTTGACAGCCTTGACGAGACGGAGCGCGGCGAGGGCGGATTCGGCTCAACCGGCAGATGAGTTTTTCTTCTTGTTGCGGAAGAATTTTATCACCCACCAGATTATCACGGCGGGGATGCAGCAGACGATGACAAGCACTATCTTATCCATCGGTATATAATCATATATGCCGTCGCCGAGAATAGTGAAAAGTATGACGCGCGGCATTATTCCGCCGAGCGATATCAGCGCGTATTTCCAATACGGCAGCTTCGTTGCGCCGAGGAAGAGGCTGACAAAATCGATCGGGAACACCGGCAGAAAGCGCACAAGAAAGAGAGCCGAAAGCTTCTTCCCGTCGCCGAGAGCGAGGACTTTGTCGCCCGCCTTGCTGCCCTTGAGCCGCTTTTCGACATATTCGCCGCCGAGAAACCAGCCGAGCAGATATGT
Organism: Ruminococcaceae bacterium UBA6855; assembly: GCA_002451755.1. GTDB lineage: Bacteria > Bacillota > Clostridia > Oscillospirales > Acutalibacteraceae > CAG-177. The sequence goes on along the minus strand of DKDF01000004.1, from coordinate 11,084 downwards.
GACGGTTATTTCGAGCGCGATGCCAGCAAGATTTATCGCAATAGCCGAGGCGGTCGGGAACGCCATGCCGACGGAAATATATATCATTGAAGCGGGTATTATAAACAGCACGGATTTGACGGCAAACACGCCGATTATCACAGCTACCGCCGCGGCGGTGCTGCCCGCGCCGGCAACGAGGGTGCGCATATCGATTTTTGTCAGCTTGTCGTAGTTGACAACGGCGATAATTAAAAGCGCCGCCGCAACGGCGCAGCGCAGAATGAGCATGAGCACATCGCGGTGCTCGTTAAAAAACTTCTTCAAATCGGTTCCCCTAACAAAAATTTCTATCCTATAGTATATCCGCAAAACTCGGTTTTTGCAACCTCAATAAAAATTACGAAATACTTTATGAACAAACCGAAAACTTTATTCCCTTTTTTGACTTTTTTCTTTTAAAAGTGGATTTTATTTTGAACCTGTGATAAACTATCTACTTGAATCAGAAACGAAAGGAGCCGCAAAAATGACGGTCAAAGATAAGGTTCAGCGAGCAGCAGCCGCAGCGGTTCTGTCCCGCTTGATAAAATATGTCAGAAAAGATCCTGACACAAATCTTGTAAAGCTTGTTGACAGATCGGAGCGGTTTGTCGGCAACATCTTCCCCGCGAAGAACTTCGACAGCTTCCGCGAGGGCGCAAAGGATCCCGAGAATGTCTGGCGTCAGCTGGCGCTCAAGCTTATAGACGAGATCGACGACAATGTTCTGATGAACATGATGCTCGCTCTCGGACTGGGCGCGGGAGTCAACGGCACAAAGACCGTTCGCGCAAACCGCGAAAAATATCACTGCAATATTCCGTGGGTCATTCTTCTCGACCCGACAAGCGCGTGCAACCGCAAGTGCAAGGGCTGCTGGAGCGCGGAATACGGTCACAAGCAGAGCCTCACTTTTGATGAACTCAACAGCGTTGTTAACCAGGGCGTCGCAATGGGCACCCATTTCTATATGTTCACCGGCGGCGAGCCGCTTTTGAGAAAGAAAGACCTCATCAAGCTCTGCGAGCTTCATCCGGACTGCGCGTTCCTCTCCTATACGAACGCCGACCTTGTTGACGAGGAATTCTGCGAAGAGATGAAGCGCGTCGGCAATATCGCTCTCGCCATCAGCATCGAGGGCACGAAGGAGAGCAACGACGCAAGACGCGGCGAGGGCAGCTACGACCATGTCATGAAGGCGATGGATCTGCTCAAGAGCAAGGGCTGCCTGTTCGGTATCTCCGTGTGCTACACCCGCGCGAACGTCGACGCAGTCACCTCCGATGAGTTTGTCGACCTGATGATTTCCAAGGGCGTTCGCTTCGCCTGGTATTTCAACTATATGCCCGTCGGCTCCGGCGCGGTCGAGGAGCTTATCCCCACCCCCGAGCAGCGCACGCATATGTACCGCTGGCTGCGCAAAATGCGCAACAGCAAGACCGGAAAGCCCATGTTCGTCATCGACTTCCAGAACGACGCGGAATATGTCGGAGGATGCATCGCGGGCGGCAGAAACTATTTCCACATCAACTCCGCAGGCGATATCGAGCCCTGCGTGTTCATACACTACTCGGACTCCAACATCCGCGAACAGACGCTCATCGAGGCGCTCAAGCGTCCTCTCTTCCAGGCTTATTGGCACGGTCAGCCGTTCAACAACAACCATCTGCGCCCGTGTCCGATGCTTGAAAACCCGCAGTGCCTGAGAAAGATGGTCAAGGAGACGGGAGCCAAGTCCACCGACCTGCTCGCGCCCGAGGATGTCGACACCCTCTGCTCGCGCTGCGACAAGTTCGCCGCCGAGTGGGCGCCCGTGGCTCAGGAACTCTGGGATTCCACAAAGCATCCGCATCCCAAGACCCAGTATTACAGAGATACTCCCGAGGGAAAAGCGGAACAGCACGAACAGAAATAAAAAAATCAAATAGCCAGGGGTGCCGTTCTTATTTTCGAACGGCTGAGATGATACCCTCTGACCTGATCCGGATAATGCCGGCGTAGGAAGGATAATAGACAGCCTTGTTGCTGTATATTATATAAACTGACAGCGTCTGTGCATACCGCATAGACGCTGAATTTATTTTTGGAGGAAAACTTATGTCAACAACCAAGAAAAGCAACACAAAAGTTCTTGTTGAGTGCGCGCTGCTTATCGCTATCGCAACCGTGCTCAATGTAGTGTGCAGCTTCATTCCGTTCCTGAATCTCCCGTTCGGCGGCGGATTCACCATCTGCAGCATGCTGCCTATCGTTCTTGCCGCTTACCGCAACGGTACGAAGTGGGGTCTGCTCACCGGTTTTGTTTACGCAGTCGTTCAGATGCTCCTCGGCTTCAAGACTGTCTCGGCGTTCTTCATGCCCAGCTCCGACAGCTATATGGTGCTCTGGAAAGCCATTTGCGTCTGCCTCATCGACTACATAATCGCCTACACCGTCCTCGGCTTCGGCGGCATCTTCAGAAACAAGATAAAGAATCCGTCCGCATCTCTGTGCGTCGGCTCGATAGTCGCTCTCTCGCTGCGCTATCTCGCCCACATCATCTCCGGCTACATCTTCTTCGGCACATGGGCTGAGTGGTTCTTCTCGCAGGATGGCTTCACCCTCGGCGCAAAGATCCTCGAGAAGTTCAGCGGTCAGGGTCTGGCACTCATTTATTCCGTTATCTACAACGGCCTCTACATGATCCCCGAGATCATCATCACCGCGATAGTCGCGCTGATAATCGGCCGCGTCCCGCAGATCACCGGCAAGAAGAGCGCGGAATAAAATATATTCGAACAGCCGCAGCGGCTAAAACTGCTGCCGAATAACACAAGAACAGCCGCAACAAAACTGTTGCGGCTGTTAATTTTAAGCGATATTTTACTGACCGCGCAGGCGGTCGAATATCGAGCCGCCGGAGCTTCGGCTCGGGCTTGTAATGTCGTTTTCATTCGAGGTCGAGAATGTAAGCTCAATGCGCGTGCCCTTCGGAGCTTTTGAACCCGGCTCAACGGACATCGAAACAACAACACCCTCCGTGTAGTTTCCGGCGACCGTGCAGACAAAACCGCTGTCCGTCAGAATCTGTTTTGCTTCGTCGTAGCTCTTGCCGAACACATCGGGTACATCAACGCTCTCCTTGCCGCTGCTGATGACGAGCTCTATCTCGCTGCCTATCGCGACAGTGGTCTGCTCGGGCAGGCTCTGCGAAATGACATAGCCCTCCTTGACGGTGTCGCTGTATTCATACTTCGTCTTGAATGTGAACTTACCGTCCCAGACGGGGTTCTTGGATATCGCCTCGTAGCTGAGGTTCTTGAAGTCGGGGACAACTATCGTCTCGGTGCTTGTGCTCTCCGTGACCGATGCGTTGAGGCTCGACTGGTCGGTGTCGTCCTTTTTTGAGAAGCTGCCTCTGAATACCGTCGCCATGAGAATGGCAAAAATTATTATTCCGATTCCGAGCGTTATGCCGACTGCAATAAGAAACGGCTGGGCTTCGCTCTTCTTCTTTTTCGGCGCTGCCGGAGCAGACTCATTCTGCGCGGGCTCAACCGAGCGGTCGCCGCTCATTGCCTGAATCTCGCCCGCGTATGCCGCGGTCGGGGAGGCGGAGAGCTCCGCTCTGAACTGCTCGACCGAGCGGGTTCTGTCCTCGGGCAGGATTTGAAGCGCGTTTATCAGCGCGTTTATAACATATGCCGGGAGCTGCTCGGCAAATTTGCTCGGTATCATCAGACGGTCGTTTGTCACGCGGGTCGTGGCGACTATCGGATCGGTGCCTATGAGCGCGCGGTAGAGCACCGCCGCAAAGGCATATATATCCGTCCATGCGCCCTGCTGACCCTCGAAGCCGTACTGCTCTATCGCGGCGTAGCCGGGGAAAAGCTCGGGGTTCAGATCGCCGCGCGCCGTGCGCGCCTGCCAGATGCTGAAGCCGGATATCTTGAGCTTGCCGTCGGGCGTTACAAGAATGGTCTGCGGCGAAAGTCCGCGGTGGATTATTCCCGCCGAGTGCAGAGTGCCGAGCGCCGAAAGGGCGGGCATGAACATCTGCCTCGCGCGCTCCCACGGAATATATCCCGTGCTCGTCGAGAGCAGGTATTTTCTCAGCGGAACGGCGTTCGTGTATTCATAGATAGCGTATGCGGTGCCGTTGTCCTCAACGACATCCGTCACGCTTATGAGCGCAGAAAGTCCCATAAGGCGCATGAGCTTGCGCCACAGCTCAAGAAAGCTCTGGTAGCAGTCGGTGTAAGCACGCTCGCAGCCCTGCATGACCCGAACCTGAGTCTCGCCGTTTTCGCGCGAGCAAATGGCGTCGGGCAGAAATTCCCTGACCTTGACGGCTATGCGCTCGGTCATGTCCCATCCTGCATAGGTGACTCCGTCGCCGTTGAACTCCAGAACCTTGCCGACGAGATAGCGGTTTGCAACAACGCTTCTTATCGGGAGATAGGGGGAGAGCTGGGGCGAGTCGACATGATATCCGCAGTAGGGGCACTGCTTCGCGTCGCCGATGGGCTTCATGCAGCTCATGCATAAATTATCGGTGTTAGGCATTGAAGACCTTCCTTTACGAAATATGGGATAACACAGTTGTGTCAATGATAAAATTAGTCAAGTATATGATACCAAAACATACGGCGATTGTCAACTTCGTATAGTATTCTGACGAAAACAGAGCGTTTTTTGCTCGAATATTTAAACGCTTTAACTCTTGAAATTGCACTTGACGGTGATATAATAATGGTATTGTACTTCTAAAGTGCAACACCTGTATTCAAGATAAAGGAGATGCTATTATGCAGAAGATAACTATCGAGCGTACCACCGCTCCTAAAGCAAAGCCCACGGACGAGACAAAACTCGGCTTCGGCAAGATATTTACCGACCATATGTTTATTATGAACTATGACGAGGGCGAGGGCTGGCACAACCCGAGAATCGTGCCCTATGCTCCTATAGCTCTTGACCCCGCGGCGATGTGCCTGCATTACGGTCAGGCCGACTTCGAGGGACTCAAGGCATACAGAAGAGCCGACGGCAGCATCGGTCTTTTCCGCCCCGATCAGAATATGGCGAGACTCAATGTCTCCAACGAGCGCCTCTGCATCCCGAAGATCGACGAGGCATTCGGAGTTGAGGCTATCAAGACCCTTGTAGAGGTCGATAAGGACTGGGTACCCCATAGCGAGGGCACTTCGCTTTATATCCGTCCGTTTATCTTCGCTGTTGATCCCATGGTCGGCGTTCATCCGGCGAAGCATCTGCTTTTCGTTATAATCCTTTCCCCTGTCGGCGCATATTACGACAACGGACTTGCTCCCGTTAAAATCTATGTCGAAGAGCACTATGTCCGTGCCGTTACCGGCGGCACCGGCTTTACAAAGGCTGCGGCAAACTATGCTATATCCATGAAGGCGCAGGAAGTCGCCGAGGAGCAGGGCTACGCTCAGGTCCTCTGGCTTGACGGTGTTCACAGAAAGTATATCGACGAGGTCGGCGCAATGAATGTGTTCTTTGTTGTTGACGGCGAGGTTATCACCCCGAGTCTTGACAGAGGCTGTATCCTCAGCGGTATCACAAGAAAGTCCTGCATCGAGCTTCTCCGCCACATGGGCTACAAAGTCACCGAGAGAGATATCGAAATCGGCGAGCTCGTCAAGGCATATGACGAGGGCAAGTTCGACGAGGCGTTCGGCTCGGGCACAGCGGCTGTTATTTCGCCCATCGGCGAGCTTAAGTACGGCGACAAGCACATGGTAATCAACGACGGTAAGATCGGCCCTGTCTCGCAGAAGCTCTATGATACCCTCACCGGTATCCAGTGGGGCAGACTGCCCGACGAGTTCGGCTGGACCGTCAAGGTCGACTGATGGCGAAGCTCTACTTCAAATACGGCGCAATGGGCTCGTCAAAATCGGCTCAGGCGCTCATGACCAAGTTCAACTACGAAGAGAAGGATCGCAAGGTCTGGCTGATAAAACCGAGCATCGACACGCGCGACGGCTCCGACACGGTGTATTCCCGTATAGGACTCAGCGCAAAGGCGCAGGTAATATCCCCGCAGGACGATATATATGAAATGTTCGGCGAGAAATGCCGCGACGCGGACGTCGTTATTTCGGATGAGAGCCAGTTCTTTACAGAAGACCAGATAGATCAGCTCCGCAGAATAGTTGACGAATGTGATATTCCGGTGCTCTGCTTCGGATTGCGTACCGATTTCCTGACGAATGTTTTCCCGGGAAGCCGCAGGCTGTTCGAGGTCGCGGATTCCATAACCGAGATAAAGACCATCTGCCGCTGCGGCAGAAAGGCGACCGTCAACGCGAGAATAGGCGAGGACGGACAGGTTGTGACCAGCGGCTCGCAGGTGCTCCTCGGCGGCAACGACCGCTATGAGGCGATGTGCCACCGCTGCTGGAAGGAGCGCATAGCGCGGGAGAGCGCGGAAAAATAAAAAGATCCGGCGGGGCGGCGTTTGCCGCCCCGTTTTGCGGATAAAGAGAGTTTGCAGGTGCAAATTCAAGCAATTCGACGCACCGATGATATGCTGTGATTACTATCAATCGATTGTAGGGTCGGATATCATCCGCCCGCGAATTTTGAGCAATTTTTAAGTGCCTTGTGGGATGTGAAATCCCGATATGACCAATGCTGCGACAGCGGCAAAAATTCATCCGCAAAACATAAAAACAAACTGCAAAGGAGAAAATTATGTCCGACTGGAATGCGGCTCAATATGCAAAATTCAAGGCGCAGAGAACTCTGCCCGCGACAGAACTCGCCAACGCTCTGCCGGCTCAGGGAGTCGAAAGCATAATTGACCTCGGCTGTGGAATAGGCAACAGCACCGCAGTGCTCAAAAATAGGTTCCCGCAGGCTCATATTGTCGGCGCGGACAGCTCCGACGATATGCTCGATTTCGCGCGGAAAAACGAGCCGGAACTCGAGTTTATAAAACTGAATGTCCCCGATGATATCGGATCGCTCGGCAGAAAGTTTGACGTTGTCTATTCAAACGCCTGCCTCCAGTGGATACCGAACCACAAAGAATTGCTCGGCAGGCTCATGGAGCTTGTTAACCCCGGCGGCACGCTCGCGGTTCAGATTCCCCAGCAGGCGAAGCACCCGATGCACAAGCTGATGCCGAGAGTAGCGCAGTCCGGCGAGTGGGCGGAGAAGATAAAATACCGCCGCAAATATAATTGCCTTACCGAGGAGGAATATTTTGATATCCTCTCCGATATTTCATCCGATTTCAGGCTCTGGGAGACGACATATTTCTTTAAAATGCCCTCGCACCGCAGCATAGTCGAATGGTACAAGGGCACTGGTATGCGCCCGTATCTCGACGGGCTCAGCGACGAGGACAAAATAAAATTCGAAAACGATGTCCTTGCCGAGGTTGAAAAGCTCTATCCTGTTCAGAAAAACGGCGAGATAATTTTCAAATTCCCGCGCCTGTTCTTTACGGCGGTAAAATAATCTTTCGGAGGTTGCGCTTGAACAGAAAACTTGAATTCACCGTGCCCGAGGAGTACGAGGGCAAAAAAGCGTTTTATTTCCTGCGCGGCTGCGCTGGGATCTCGGCGCGCGCGTTAAGCTCGCTCAAGCGCATCGACGGCGGCATAACCCGCGGCGGCGAGACGCTGCGTACAATAGACCGCCTGCACGCGGGCGATATCGTCACTGTGACTTTGCCCGTCGAGACCGAAACGGTCGAGCCGATGGATATAAATATAGATGTAATATATGAGGACGCCGATCTGCTCGCCGTCAACAAATCGCCCTTTCTCGCGATGCACCCGACCCATAACCATCAGGGTGACACGCTCGCAAACGCGGTCGCCGGGCATCTGCAAAGCGAGGGGAAGAGCGCAGTGTTCCGCTGCGTCGGCAGGCTCGACAAGGGCACATCCGGCGTCGTTGTCTGCGCCCTGAACCGCTATGCGGCGGCGCGCCTTTCGGGCAATATAAATAAAAAATATATAGCCGTTGTCCGCGGACGCTTTGAGGGGAGCGGCACAATAAACAAGCCTATCTACCGCCCCGACCCGATGAAAACTCTGCGCGCGTGCGGCGATATGCCCGGGAGCGAGAGCGCGGTAACTCATTGGGAGGGCCTCTATGCGAGCGACGAATACAGCCTGCTGAGACTCACTCTCGAAACCGGCAGAACGCATCAGATAAGGGTGCATTTCGCGTCCATGGGCGCACCCCTCGCGGGTGATACAATGTACGGCGCACCGGAAAATGAGATAGGGCATCATCTGCTCCACTGCGCCGAATGCGGCTTCGTTCATCCGGCTTCCGGCGAAGAAATTCGCCTGTCCGCTCCGCCTCCGCAGGATTTTCTCGACTTCTGCCACGGCTTCATTCCGGCTGATGTGTTGGCTAAAATATTCAACTATGCATGAATAAGATGCATATTTACCGTCAAAATGCAGAAAAACGCCAAAAACATGAAAAAATATTCAATAAAGCCTTGCATTTTGAAAATATGGTGCTATAATACAGTCATCAAATCAAACAGGAGGAAAACATCATGAAAAAGTTTACGAAGATAATCGCTCTCGTGCTTGCGCTTGTCTGCATCTGCACTGCGTTCGCAGCCTGCGGCGGCAACAAGGACGACGGCAATACAACAAAGACCCCCGCAGTCAAGGTCATTGACTACGATCTGACCAGCGAGCAGTACGCTTTCGGCGTTGACAAGAATCAGCCCGAGCTGCTCACCCAGGTCAACGACATAATCAAAGAGATGAAGAGCGACGGAACATTCACCGCTATCTGCGACAAGTACTTCGGCGGCGGCACTCCAGAGGCTGTCAAGTCCGCAGCTCTCGATGAGAGCAAGGATCAGCTCGTCGTTGCGACCAACGCCGCTTTCGAGCCCTTTGAGTACATGAAGGGCGACGACTACTACGGCATCGACATGGAGATCGCCGCTTATGTCGCCAAGAAGCTCGGCAAAGAGCTCGTTATCCAGAACATGGACTTCGACGCTGTCTGCCTTTCCGTCGGCCAGCACAAGTGCGATATCGCAATGGCAGGTCTTACCATCAGCGAAGACCGTAAGGAGTATGTCAACTTCTCCGACGCTTACTATGAGGCATCTCAGAGACTCATAGTCAAGGGCACCGACACCACCTTCGACGCCTGCAAGAGCGCTGACGATGTCAAGGCTATCCTTAACAACCTCACCGAGGATAAGAAGATCGGCTGCCAGCAGGGCACTACCGGCAACTCCTTCATCGAGGGCAGCGAAGATCTCGGATTCCCGGGACTCAAGGCAAAGGCTGTCGCTTATAAGAGCGGTTCTCTCGCAGTTCAGGATCTCATCAACGGCGGCGTTGACTATGTTATCATCGACTCCGCTCCCGCTGCGAGCATCGTAAAGGCCATCAATGATGTTGCCTGAGCTTAAATGTAAATAACGAAAGAAGGCTGTTTCGGTCGAAACGGCCTTCCTTTTAGTCTGCGGCACTTTTTGCCGCGCAAGTATTTGGACAAAGGAAAAGAACTATGAACGATTTTATAGCAAGCTTACCGAAGAAAATCGATAAGTTTATCGAGATACTCATAGACTACAACGGCTATGTAAAAGTCCTGCAGGGCTTGCAGAACACACTCAAGATAGCCGTTCTCGGTCTTATAATCGGTATAGTTATCGGTACGCTGATAGCGACCGTGCGCGTCATACCGAAATACAAAGTCCTCCCGAGAATACTCAACGCCATCTGCACATTCTATGTCGCGCTCTTCAGAGGAACCCCCATGGTCGTGCAGCTGCTTATATTCTACTATGTCGTGCTGCCGATAATGGGTGTCAACCTCCCGTCGGTCAGCGTGGCAATAGCGGTTTTCGGCCTCAACAGCGGCGCGTACATATCGGAGATAATGCGAAGCGGTATTCAGAGCGTTGACGACGGCCAGATGGAGGGCGGCAGAAGCGTCGGTCTTAGCTTCTCGACCACGATGATGCGCATAGTCATCCCGCAGGCGATAAAGAACATTCTCCCGACCCTCGGCAACGAGTTCATCGCTCTTATCAAAGAGACTTCGGTCGTCTCGTTCGTCGGCGCGCTCGACCTCTATGTCGCGTTCAGCTACATCGGCTCGAACAGCTATGAGTTCATGGTGCCCTATATCGCCATGGCACTCATCTATATCGTCATAGTCTGCCTGATAACCCTGCTTGTAAAAATCATGGAAAGGAGCCTGAAGAAGAGTGATAGACGTAATTGATCTGAAAAAGAACTTCGGGGACAATGAAGTCCTCAAGGGCATCAACATGACTATCAACAAGGGAGACATTGTTGTTGTCATCGGCCCGTCCGGCTCCGGAAAGAGCACATTCCTGCGCTGCCTCAACTGCATGGAGGATCCGACCTCCGGCAAGATTATATTCGAGGGCGTGGATATCGCCGACCCCAAGGTCGATATCAATATCCACCGCAGAAAGATGGGAATGGTGTTCCAGCATTTCAATCTTTTCAACAACAAGACCGTTATTGAGAACATAATGCTCTCGCCCGTGCTCTGCGCCAAGAAGGACAGACGCAAGGCTGTAATGCACAATATGTTCCACAAGGATAAGCTGCCCGTGCGCCCCGTCAAGGAGATAAAGAAAGAAGCGGAGGAGAACGCACACAAGCTGCTTGAGCGCATAGGTCTCGAGGACAAAGCGGATGTCTATCCCTCGACCCTCTCCGGCGGTCAGAAGCAGCGAGTCGCAATAGTCCGCTCGCTCGCGATGAACCCTGAAGTTATCCTCTTTGACGAGCCGACGAGTGCCCTCGACCCCGAGATGGTCGGCGAGGTTCTCGATCTGATGAAGCAGCTCGCCCGCGAGGGCATGACGATGGTCGTCGTCACCCACGAGATGGGCTTTGCCCGCGAAGTCGGCACGAAGCTTGTGTTTATGGACGAGGGCAAAATAGTTGAGGAGAACACACCAGAAAAGTTTTTCGCCGATCCGCAGAGCCCCCGCGCCAAGGATTTCCTTTCGAAAGTACTTTAATAACAGAGCCCGCCGATTGGCAGGAGCTCATAAAACAGTTAAACCGACC
>DKDF01000041.1:32195-32726 GCA_002451755.1 Ruminococcaceae bacterium UBA6855 | reverse complement strand
ACTTCGGCTCCGTCGACGGCGACCCGCCCGCTGCTTACCGTTACACCGAGTCGAAGCTCAAGAAGCTCTCGCTCGAAATGCTGACGGATATCGACAAAGACACGGTCAATTTCGTCCCGAACTACGACGACCGACTCAAGGAGCCCACGGTTCTCCCGTCGAGATATCCGAACCTGCTTGTCAACGGCTCCGTCGGTATAGCGGTCGGTATGGCGACGAATATCCCTCCGCACAACCTGCGCGAGGTCGTTGCCGCCATGAACTGCCTGATAGATAACCCCGACGCGACGCTCGAGGAGCTTATGACTTATCTGCCCGGTCCCGATTTTCCGACCCGCGGCATAATCATGGGCAGAGCGGGCATTCGCGCCGCCTACGGCACAGGCCGCGGAAAAATAATTGTCCGCGCCCGCGCCGAGATAGTTGAGACAAAGGGCGACCGCCACAAGATAGTCGTCACCGAGATCCCTTACGGAGTCAACAAGGCGAAGCTCATCGAGAGCATAGCCGACCTCGTCAAGGACAAGCGCA
>DKDF01000041.1:24884-32144 GCA_002451755.1 Ruminococcaceae bacterium UBA6855 | reverse complement strand
TTCCTCGCGCGCCGGCATGCATATCGATATTACGCTCAAACGCGATGCGAACCCGCAGGTCGTTCTCAACCAGCTCTATTCTTTCACTCAGCTTCAGGCGACATTCGGAGTCATCCTGCTCGCCCTCGTCAACGGCGAGCCGAAGCTGCTCACTTTGAAGCAGATCCTCCAGCAGTATATCGACTACCAGTGCGAGATAGTCACACGCCGCACAAGGTACGATCTGAAAAAAGCTCAGGAACGCGCCCATATCCTTGAGGGCTTGCTCACGGCACTCGATTTCATTGACGAAGTTATAGCCATCCTGCGCGCGTCAAAGAGCATACCCGAGGGACGCGAAGCGCTCATGAACCGCTTCGACCTCGATGAGATTCAGGCGCAGGCGATAGTCCAGATGAGACTCGGACAGCTGACCGGACTCGAGCGCGTCAAGGTCGAGGACGAGATGGCTCAGCTCAAGGAGAAGATTGCCGACTTCATCGACATTCTCGAACACGAGTCGAGAATACTTACTATAGTCCGCGAGGAGACCGGCGCCATTGCCGAGAAGTTCGGCGACGACCGCCGCACCGTCATTGAAAATGTCAGCGGCGAGGTCGATATCGAGGATCTTATCCCCGAGGAGACCTGCGTGTTCACCATGACGAACCTCGGCTATATCAAGCGTATACCCACCGACGCATATTCAATCCAGCACCGCGGCGGCAGAGGCGTCAAGGGCATGACAAGGCGCGAGGAGGATGTGGCAAAGACCATGTTTACCTGCTCGACCCACGATTATGTCATGTTCTTCACCACCCGCGGCAGGACTTACCGACTCAAGGGCTACGAAGTGCCCGAGGGCTCGAAGAACAGCAAGGGCATGAATATAGTCAACCTTCTGCCCCTCGAAGCGGGCGAGAAGGTGTCGGCGATGATAAGAGTGCCCGAATATGACCCCGATGCGTTCCTGTGCATGGTCACGCGCAAGGGTATCATCAAGCGCACGAGCCTCGACGCTTACCGCAACGTCCGCAAGAACGGCGTTATCGCGATAAATCTCGACGATGACGACGAGCTCGCATGGGTTCGCCTGACCTCCGGCAACGACGATCTGCTCATAGCCACGCGCAAGGGTATGGGCATCCGCTTCAATGAAAACGACGCGAGACCGCTCGGCAGAACGGCACGCGGCGTCAAGGCGATCGAGTTGCGCGAGGGCGACGAAGTCGTCGGCATGGAAGTGCTCGACGACGCAAAGGCTGTCCTCACCGTCAGCACCACCGGCTACGGCAGACGCAGCGAGCCCTCCGATTACAGACTCCAGTCGAGAGGCGGCAAGGGCACGATAAACTACCGCACCGAGACCTACGGCGACGTTGCCGCGATAGCGGTCGTTGACGAGAGCGAGGATGTCATTTTCATCTCGTCCGACGGCATTATAATCCGCATTCCCGTCTCGCAGATAAGCACGTTTGCAAGACCATCCAAGGGCGTCAGAGTCATGCGTGTGTCCGAGGGCGAGCAGTTGGTTACCGTCGCCTGCACTCCGAGCGAGGAAGATGAGGAAAAGTCGGAAGAAACCGCGGCTGAGGAAGTGTCACCCGCCGAAGACAGCGAAAATTCCGAAACTGAGGAATAATCGGTCGGATTTTTATTAAATTTTTGTAAGAAGTTACAAATAACTCTTGTCATAACCCGGTTTCTCTGATATCATATTAACATGACCAGCGAAGTCAACAACTCGGAAAAGGGGGATACACAATGAACATCGCTCTCATGGCTCACGACTCAAAAAAAGAACTTATGACCCAGTTCTGTATAGCTTATTGCGGTATCCTGAGCCGCCATTCCCTGTGCGCGACCGGCACTACGGGCAAGCTCGTAGCCGAAGCAACGGGACTTGAGATCCAGCGCTTCCTCAGCGGAAGTCAGGGCGGCGACCAGCAGATAGCTTCCAGAATAGCCTGCAACGAGATCGATCTTCTGCTCATGTTCAGAGATCCGCTCACACCCAAGCCGCACGAGCCCAACGAAGCAAATCTTCTCAGACTCTGCGACGTGCACAACATCCCCGTTGCCACCAATATAGCCACCGCCGAGGCTCTTATTCACAGCCTTGCGCGCGGCGACCTTGATTGGCGCGATATAGTCAACCCGAAATAAGCTTTGACCCGCCCCGGCGGTATTTCCCGCCGGGCGGCTTTTTCCGGAGCTTTTTCGCTCATCCCGCCAACGGCGGGATTTAATGTTTTTATGGAAGGAACAGAAACATGGCTCTTTTTACGAAAGCTGTCAAGGGCACCCAGGATGTGCTGCCCGCGGCGAGCTATAAAAACCGCTTTCTTGAAAATACCCTGCTCGATATAGCCTCGCGTTTCGGCTTCAAGGAGATTCGCACTCCCGTGTTCGAGCATACGGAGCTGTTTGCCCGCGGCGTGGGCGACACCACCGATGTCGTGCAGAAGGAGATGTACACTTTCCTCGACAAGGGCGGACGTTCGATAACGCTTCGACCCGAGGGCACTGCGGGCGCTGCGCGCGCATTTTTAGAGCACGGACTTTTCAACGAGCCCCTGCCGCAGAAGACCTGCTATATAACCTCGTGCTATCGCTACGAGAAGCCGCAGTCCGGCAGATACAGGGAGTTCCACCAGTTCGGCGTTGAGGTTTTCGGCACTTCGGCTCCCGCCGCCGATGCCGAGATAATCTCTCTCGCCGCCGAGATATTCGCTTTCCTCGGAATCGAAGATCTGACGCTCGAGATAAACTCAATCGGCTGCCCGACCTGCCGCGCCGAGTATCACAAGGCGCTCAAGGCATATTTTGAGCAGTATAAGGATGAGCTGTGCGGAACCTGCCTCGACAGGCTCGAGCGCAACCCCATGCGTATTCTCGACTGCAAGAGTCCCGTCTGCTCGAAGATAGCGGAGGGTGCTCCCGTTATGCTCGACTATCTCTGCGACGAGTGCCGCGAGCATTTCGAGAAGGTCAAGAGCTATCTTGACGCGCTGATGATAGACTATGTTGTCAACCCGCACATCGTGCGCGGACTTGATTACTATACAAAGACCGTTTTCGAATTCGTCTCGCATAACGACAAGACCGACGGACTTGTCTGCGGCGGCGGCGGACGCTATGACGGACTCATTGAAGAGCTCGGCGGCCAGCACACCCCGTCGCTCGGCTTCGCAATGGGACTCGAGCGACTGCTCAGCGTTATCGAGGCTCAGGGCATTGAGCTGCCCGGCGACCAGAAGTGCGATATCTATATCGGCTCTATCGGCGACGCCGCTTCGCTCGTTGCGGCGAAGCTCTGCACCGATCTTCGCTCGGACGGAGTCAGCGCACAGTTTGACGTTGCGGGACGCTCGGTCAAGGCTCAGATGAAATACGCCGACAAATTGGGCGCGCGCTTCACCTGCGTTATCGGCGACGACGATATCGCCAAGGGCGAAGTCCTCGTCAAGAACATGGAAAACGGCGAAAAGACCGCTTTCTCAATCGAAAACTTCAGCGATGAATTCTCGTCGGCTCTCGTTCAGGCTGCGGCAAATGCCTTTGCGGACAGTATCAATGACGGAGATCTCAACGCTGCCGATATATCAAATCTCTTTGGAGGGCTCAGATAATGGAGAGAACTTACATTGCGGACATCAAAAATAATCTCGGCAAACCCGTGCTCGTTCAGGGCTTCGTCGAAAACCTGCGCGACAGCAAGTATATGGCTTTCATCGTGCTCAAGGATATCACCGGAAAAATTCAGATAACCGTCGAGAAAGAGAAGCTGCCGGAGCTCTGCCCCGTGATAGCGACCCTGACTCAGGATTCCGTTATCTCGGTCGTCGGCACCGCCGTCGAGAACGATTTCGTCAAGATGGGCGGAATTGAAATTATCCCCGAGTCGATAACCGCGGAGTCGATAGCCGACGCGCTGCCGATAGTGCGCAAGGAGATCCCCGCGACCAAGAAGCGCCCGGGCGTCGAGCGTTCGAGCATCGACCAGCGCATTGACTACCGCTGGATCGATCTTCGCACCGACGAAAATCAGCTCATGTTCAAGGTTCAGACCGTCATGGTCAACGCCATGCGCCGGTTCCTGATAGATCATAATTTTATCGAGATTCACACCCCGAAGCTCATCGGCGCGGCGAGCGAGAGCGGAGCCGAGGTCTTTGAGGTCAAGTATTTTGATTGCCTTGCTTATCTCGCGCAGAGCCCCCAGTTCTATAAGCAGATGGCAATGGCGAGCGGCTTCGAGCGCATATTTGAAGTCGGTCCCGTTTTCAGAGCCGAAAAATCATACACCAACAAGCACACCACCGAGTTCTCCGGCTTCGACCTCGAGTTCAGCTACATCACCTCTTTCAAGGATGTCATGAAGATGGAGGAGGA
Organism: Ruminococcaceae bacterium UBA6855; assembly: GCA_002451755.1. Lineage (GTDB taxonomy): Bacteria > Bacillota > Clostridia > Oscillospirales > Acutalibacteraceae > CAG-177. The sequence goes on along the minus strand of DKDF01000041.1, from coordinate 27,770 downwards.
GCTGCTGACCTATATGCTCAAAGAGGTTAAGGAGAAGTACGGCGAGGAGATAAAGGAGCTGTTCGGCAAGGAGGTTATCGTCCCGACGACCCCGTTCCCGGTCATAAAGCTTGCCGATCTCTATGACGAGCTCGAAAAGGAGTTCGGCTATACCGTGCCCGACAGCGAAAAGGGCGACCTCACGACCGACGCCGAGCGTCTGAGCTACGACTGGGTCATGAAGAAATACGGCCACGAGTTCCTGTTCATCACCGACTACAGCGCCGAGAAGCGCGCGTTCTACCATATGCGCGACGAGAACGGCGTGCCGCAGGGCTATGACCTCATCTGGCGCGGCGTCGAGATAACCACCGGCGCGCAGCGCGAGCACAGATACGATGTGCTCAAGAGCCAGGCGCAGGAGAAGGGTCTCGACAAGGACGTTGAGTTCTATCTCGAGTTCTTCAAATACGGCTGCCCGCCCCATGGTGGCTTCGGTATCGGCATCGACCGCCTCACGATGCTCATGCTCGGACTCCATATAAAAGAAGCAATGTTCATCTTCAGAGGTCCGAACAGACTCACCCCGTAACAAAACAGAAAGTGGCGCGCCGCATTTAGCGCAGACCAAAGAGCAAAAAAGGTTAAAGGTCATAATTCGCGGGTGAGAACGCGGATTATGACCTTTATTTTATTTGATTTTCTATTTATTTTTTGCTCTTTTAAGCGCTTTTTTGCCCGCCCGCAGTACCTTTGGTACGGCTTCGGAGCAAAGAAACCGCTTTCTGCACCATGTTTTTATGATGTTCATAAAAACAAGCGGCATAACAGAAGTTATGCCGCTCGCGCTTTATTATAATTTTTATTTCAGCCCGTTGATGAACGAGATGACCGCGTTTATCTGAGCGAGGACATCGCTGATATCGTGCGCTATGCGTATAGCGGTGATGATATAAGCGGGGGTGAGATCGATCTTCGTGACGCCCGAATAGCTGCGGGTGACGGTGAAGCCGAAGTCGCGGGTCGCGTCCTTGCCGGTGACGGTCATGCGCTTGTAGGCTACGGTTATCTTGTCGTAGCTCTCGGTCGCGGGAACCTTTCCGGTGAAGGCTATCTCGGCGCTCTCGCCTGCTTCAAGGACTATCGGATAGGGCAGGGCGAAGTTCAGCGTGCCGTTCTCCGAGGTTATCGAGGAGATCTTTATCTTGTCCTTCTTCGACAGGTTCTTGACCATGACGGAGTTGCAGGAGAAGAGATGCTTCGAGAGAGTCGGCAGGAACGAGGAGTTCGTGCTCTTGAAGAGAACGACTACGTCGCTCGTCGGAGCGAGGCTCTCCATGAACTGGGGATATTCGATGTGCGAATATGCGTCCTTGATGTTGTCGGTGAGCAGGAGATCCATGAGCAGAGAGTAGGTGCGGGGATCCCATTCCGCCTGGCCGTGATAGTGGCGGTCAACGACCCATGTGCGCTCGGGCATATAGCCGGTCGAAAGGTCGACTGTTCTGTCGGGCGAGATATTGTTCTTGCCGGTCTTGACAGCCTGCTTGTAGTCAGCGGGGAAAGTCTCGCCGAAGGGCGCGCAGACGGCGCCGCAGGAGTACTTCATGTTGACTATGCCGTCGCTGTTGTCAACGGTGCCCGATGCGAGCGGAACGCCGGAGCAAGCTTTTATCGAGACGCTGACGCCCTTCTTCTGCTGAGCATAGAGGGTCTCGGAAATGTGAGACATAAAGCCGTTTCTGACTTTCTCGACTTTTTCAATGAGCTTTGCGTTCTTGACGGAGTCGAGGCGCAGGGACTTGATATAGTTATACTGATCCGGAGCGCACATCTCCCAGAATGCGGGGATGTTTATAACGCTCGGCAGGATCATGCTCTTGAGACCGTAGTTTGCGATGTTGTTCGCGCCGTCGGCAGGGATGATGTCCATGACGAACGAGAAGTCGGTCTCGGTGTGCAGGATAGCTCTGAGGATATCAAGGGTGGTGTCGAAGTTCAATGCAAGGGGCTTGTCAGTGTAGAGATCGGAGACAAGGTTGCTGCCCGCGAGAAGCGGAGTGTCGAACACTGCGCGGTCGATATAGTTGTCGTTCGGATACTCATACATATAAGTGCCAAGCAGCAGGCTTCCCTGGCTGATGCTGTATACGCTGACCTTGTCGTGCCCGGTGAGGGCGCAGACCTCTGCGAGATAATCGTGGAGCTGAGCCGCAACATCGGCGTGGCTGAGTCTCCAGTCATAGAGGAAGTTGAAAACATGGTCGTCGCCAATCTTGTCGCCGATGACCTCCATGTCGAGGAACTCGGAGCCTGTGTAGGGGACGAGGTCGAGCTGGTCGTTCTTCGTGAACGCCTCGAGGCTCGTGTTCTTCGCGCCGCTGAGTATCGGCACGATGTCGTAATAGGAAGTGCCGTCGTCGTTCATTCTGAGCGGCTCAACGATAGAAGTGATGATGTCGCGCAGCGGCTTTTCGATGCCGTCCGTGCCCTTCTGAGCGATGAGCTCGATTATACCCGTGACGAGGTCGGGGGCATTGACTCCGAGGAGCTTGAGGATCTCTTTGGTGTCGGGCGGGAAAACGCGCTTCAATGAGCCGTCCTCCTGCTTCTCCGAGAGAATGGTCGCGCCGAAGCCGGAGATCATGACAACGGGTGAATGGCCGCAGGCGCACTTGGTGGCGGCCGCCGCGGTCGAAGCAAATACCGAGCAGAGCATCACTGCGGCGATGACAATGCAGAGTATCCGCTTGAACGGATTTTTCTTCATTTTTGTATTCTCCTTTCGTAAGCACATATGTGCAACAGGAAAATTATACATTATTTTTACAAAATTGTAAACAATCTGTTTATACCTTTTTTCGACACGCAGTACCCTGTAACGCCTAAAAGTTTACATCCGGTTGC
>DKDF01000041.1:24127-24766 GCA_002451755.1 Ruminococcaceae bacterium UBA6855 | reverse complement strand
CGCAAGGCTTGTAAAGTTTTAGATGTTGCAGGGTACTAACGCCTATGGACAAAATTGAGCGAAGTGTGATATAATGAACATGGAAGAAAAGCGGCAAAACAGAAAGGATGGTAATCACCAATGAAAAAGACTCTCAGACTGACGGCTCTTGTTATGGCTGTCGCGATAATCGTCTGCGCCTTTGCGGGCTGCGGAGCGAAAATCGACAAGCTTATAGTCGGCAAGTGGAGCGACTCGCAGAACAACGCTACTATCGAGTTCAAAGAGGACGGCACTTTCCAGTATGAGTCGAGCAACCTCAATATCCTCGGCATCTCCGTCGGCACTTCGGTCTCCGGTACATACAAGGTCAACACCGAGGCGGATCCCGCGACTGTGACCATAGTCCCCGAGATAGCTATCGCGGGCTTCAAGGCGGGCACGGAGATAACATTCACCGCGTCGTATAATAAAGACAACAAGGTGCTCACGCTCAATAACGACAGCTGGGGCACTCTGAACCTCACCGAAGTCGAGGCATAAAGCTGAAAACAAAACGGGACTGCCGGGTAACGGCAGTCCTTTGCTGTTTTGATTTGTAATAGAATCACGGATTATTATCAGTCTAACACATTAATGTTGTAGGGGTCGGCGACTCGA
>DKDF01000041.1:22731-24092 GCA_002451755.1 Ruminococcaceae bacterium UBA6855 | reverse complement strand
CGGCGACTCGACGACCCTATGCTGACGAAGTCGGCACTGATTTCACATTCTTAACCTGAAAAAGATTATAAATAACTGAGGAACTTCCGTAAAACGGAAGTTTTATTTTTTATATCAGCCTTTTGAGCGCTTCCGTGACTGCCGCCGCCGGGGCTTTGCCGCCGAGCGCGCGCATACACTGCCCGATAAGATACTGAAACGCCTGCGTCTTGCCGTCTCTGTACTGCGAGACGCTCTTTTCGTTTTCGGCGATAACGCGTTTTACAGCGTCCTCTATCGCCGCCGCGTCGGTCATCAGAGAAAGTCCGTTTTTTTGGACATACTCCGCCGGGTCGGCGTTTTCGGTCACTATTTTTGCAAAGACTTTTTTCGCCGTGCCGCGGTTTATCTCCCCTGACGAGAGCATGTTTATGAGCCTGCCCAATGAGTCGGGGTTGAAATTCGCATCTTCAATGCTCATCCCCGCGCCGCGAAGTACGGCGGGCAGCTCAACATTTATCCACGATGCGGCGTTTTTAGCGCTCTTGCAGAGCTTGACCGTGCGGTCGAAGAGCTCCGCCGTGAACGGCGAGGACATCAGTATGTCAATGTCCGCTCTGCCGAGATTATATTCTTCGCTCCAGCGGCGGCGCTTCGCCTGCGGCAGTTCGGGCATCTGATTTTTGATTTTCTCAATGTCGGAAGTTGAAACGACCACGGGCGGAATATCCGGCTCGGGGAAATACTTGTAGTCGCTCGTGTCCTCTTTCGAGCGCATCGCATAGCTCATGCCCGCGCCGTCGTCCCAGCGCCGCGTCTCCTGAATGATATTTTCGCCGTTTTCAATCAGCGATATCTGCCGCGCGCTCTCGCTTTTTATCGCGCGCTCGGCGGCTCTGAATGAGTTCAGATTTTTCATCTCCGTGCGCGTTCCGAGTTCTGTCTGACCCTCCGGGCGGACGGAAAGATTTATATCCGCTCTCAGCGAGCCCTCCTGCATCCGGCAGTCCGAAACGCCGGAAAAGCGCATCAGCTCGCGCAGCTTTTCGAGATATTCGACTGCCTCCTCGGCGCTTCTCATATCCGGCTCGCTGACTATCTCAAGCAGCGGCACTCCGCATCGGTTGCAGTCGATGAGCGTGCGGTTGTCGTCGGGGGAGTGCATGAGCTTTCCCGCGTCCTCCTCCATGTGCATCTCTTTTATGCGTATAATTTTGCCGCTGTCGAGCGCAATAGAGCCGTTTCGGCACAGCGGCAGATATAGCTGGGATATCTGATAAGCCTTCGGCAGGTCGGGGTAAAAATAATTTTTGCGGTCGAAGCAGCTTACGGGTGTTATCTCGCAGCCCGCCGCGAGTCCCGCGCGGACGGAAAGCTCAACT
>DKDF01000041.1:14119-22702 GCA_002451755.1 Ruminococcaceae bacterium UBA6855 | reverse complement strand
TCAACGGCTTTTTTGTTCAGCGTCGGCAGAGCGCCGGGAAGTCCCAGGCACACGGGGCAGACATGCGTGTTCGGCTCGCCGCCGAACTCGGTCGGACAGGAGCAGAATATCTTTGTCTCAGTCAGCAGCTCTATGTGGACTTCGAGCCCGATAACAGTTTCGTATCTCATTGAAAAGCCTCCCATAGTACCCTGTATACCTAAAACTTCACAAGCATTGCGCTTAACTGTGTCTTCAAACTTGTTCAATACAATCATACTCACAACCGGATGTAAATTTTCATATGTTAAAGGGTCAGACATCTCGCCGCGCCCAAAAGCTTCTCGTCCGCTCTCGGCGCCGCCATGAGCTGAAGGGCGGCTGTTTTTCCGCACGGCACGCTTATCGCCGGGAGCCCCGCGAGGTTCGCCGGGACGGTGTATGCGTCGCCGATATAGGTTTTCAGCGGGTCGTCAAAACTTTCGCCGAGCTTCGGCGCAGTTGACGGATAAACGGCGCCCGCGATAAAATCATATTTTTTGAAAGCGTCCGAAAGCGCGTCGCGTATAACTCTGCGCGCTCTCAGCGCCTTGTTGTAATATGCGTCGTAGTATCCCGCGCTAAGCACGAAATTGCCGAGCATTATCCTGCGCCTGACCTCGCGCCCGAAGCCCTCGGAGCGGCTTTTGATATACATTTTTGTCAGGTCGTCTGTATTTTGCGCACGCCGCCCGAAGCGCACCCCGTCATATCTCGCGAGGTTAGAGCTTGCCTGTGCGCAGGCGATTATATAATAGGCGGGCACGGCAAACCTGAGCGGCGGAAGCGGGAAATATTCAACTCTCGCGCCGAGCGATTCGGCTTTTTTGAGCGCATTATTCACCGCACTGCGGATATCCTCGCCGCAGTTATCAATAAATTCATTCGGCACGCCGATAATTTTGCCGCAGAGCGAATAGGACTCGACAAAATCCGAACAGACGGGAGCAATGTCTTCTGTTGTAGAATCGCCGCAGTCGCGCCCGGATATTATCGCCGCGAGAGCCGCGCAGTCGGCGGCATTTTTCGCTATCGTGCCTATCTGGTCAAACGACGATGCATAAGCGACAAGCCCGTTTCGCGAGACAGTGCCGTAGGTCGGCTTAAAGCCGAAAACCCCGCAGAATGCCGCGGGCTGCCTGACCGAGCCGCCCGTGTCCGAGCCGAGCGCGAGCGGGACTATCCCCGCCGCGACTGCCGCCGCCGCGCCCGAAGATGAGCCGCCGGGTACGCGTGTTTTGTCAACGGGATTGAGCACCGAGCCGTAATACGAAGTCTCGCCCGTCGAGCCCATGGCGAACTCGTCCATGTTGAGCTTGCCGACTATAATAAGCCCCGCTTTTTCGAGCTTTTCTACCGCCGCCGCGCTCACGGGCGGCACATAATTTTCGAGCATCCGCGACCCGCAGGTCATTTTGACATCTTTTACCGCGATGTTGTCCTTTATGCCTATCGGCACGCCCGCGAGCGGCGATATATATTCGCCCGCGTCGATGCGCTTTTGTATCTCCGAGCCTTTTTCATATGCTCGCTCGCGGCAGAGCGTGATGAAGCAGTTGAGATTTTTATTCTGCTCCTCGGATTCATATACGGCGTCCAAAACTTCGGCGATTTTTATCTCGCCGCGCCTGATTTTTTCTGCCAGAACGAGGGCGGAATCTTTAATAATATCTCTCATAGCGCACCTCATTCCACTGTCTTCGGCACGCAGAAGCAGCCGTCCGCCGTTTCAAAAGCATTCGACAGAGCTTCTTTAATGCCGAGCGTCTCGCCCGGTTCATCTTCTCGCAGGACATTCACCGTGTCGGATAAACCGGTCAGCGGCTCAACGCCATCGGTATCGAGCGCCGACAGCGTGTCCATGTATGATATTATCTTTTCAAAATCTCTGCGGCAATCCCCGCGCTCGCCGGCGTCAAGCTCTATATGCGCGAGCGATTCGAGGCGCGATATGAGTTCGTCGGATATTTCCATCTTCTGCCCTCCGTAAGCTTTCTATTATAAATTATATCAGAAAAAGGCAAAATTTTCATTATTTTCAGGCTCATAAAAACGCGAATATATGGAAAGAATATAAAACGGATTTGAAAAAATCCTAATTTTCCCGCGAAGGGATCTATGGAGTGTGCTCTCAATGGAAAATCGCAATCAGCAGAACAAGCAGGGTCAGAACCAGCAGAATCAGCAGCAGAACAACAAGCAGCAGAATCAGCAGGAGAACAAGGCCCAGAACAAGCGCAATAAGCTCAACGAGGAATAAGCCTCACCCGCCGCGCGGCGGGTACATATCCGAAGTCCCTGTATTATTTTGCAGGGGCTTTTTGTTATTGCAACTGCGGACTTTTTATGATAGAATACTCATGTATAAGGCTCATATAAAAATGAAAGGAATGAATTTCAGTGGGAAAGAAAAGTTCATCTGAAAAGCTTGTCATAGCAGCCGCTTCCGCAGGTGCAGCAGTCGGCGCGGCGTATCTTGCTGTCGGCAACGCGATTTTCAACAAGACCATGAGCAAAAAGTCCATCGCCAAAAAAATGGACGAGAAAAAGAACGAGTATGACGGCATCACCAAAGAGGGCATGGAGTGGTTCGATTCCGCGAGTCCCGCAAAGGTGAAGATAGTCACTCCCCGCGGCGGATATGTCCACGGCGAGATAATCCTTGCAGACGAGCCGAGCGATGTTTGGGTGATAGTCATCCACGGCTACACCGGCTCGCCCAGAAGAATGGGTTCGTTCGGCAAGAAGTTCCATGAGATGGGCTACAACTGCCTGTTTCCGTATCTCTGCGGCCACGGCGCGAGCGAGTCGAACTATGTCTCCATGGGCTGGAACGACAGAATCGACATTAAGGCGTGGATCGACTACATAATCAACGAGAATGCGAACGCGAAGATAGTGCTCTTCGGTCTCTCAATGGGCGCGGCGACGGTCATGATGACCACCGGCGAGCCGCTCGAATCGAATGTCGTCTGCGCTATTGAGGACTGCGGCTATACATCAGTCTGGGACGAGTGCAGAGCCAACATGAAGGACGCCTACGGTCTGCCGACCTTCCCGTTTCTCTCCGCCGCAAGAAGCGCAACGATGCTGCGTGCGGGCTATGACATGAAGAAGGCTTCGTGCATCGAGCAGGTCTCGCACTCAGTCACGCCGACCCTGTTCATCCACGGCGACAAGGACGACTTCGTCCCGTTCTGGATGCAGGAGCGCGTCTATCGCGCCGCCGCGTGTGACAAGGAGAAGCTGGTTATCCCCGGCGCACCGCACGCAGAAGCCTCGACCGTCGACCCCGAAAAATATTGGTCAACCGTTGATAAGTTTATCAAGAAGTATCTTTGATAATAATTAAACCCCGTTGATTTGGCGGGGAGTGAAAAATCCTACCCATCTCGGGTAGGATTTTTTATGTCGGTTGTTTTGAATGGAGACGGGCGGATGAATCGCAAAATATCGCCATCAGCAGCTCTCATACGCCTCGCGGATAAGATCTATTTCGCCCTTGAAAAGAGCGTTGTCACTTTCGATATCGTATTTTCTGTAGTCCCACTCGGGAGGTTCGAGGCACGGCGAGAGATCATATTTTGAATAGCGAATGCCCGAGCTTTCGCCTGCATCGATTCTTTTTATTACTTCAAGCAGATCCTCTGCGCTCATGTCATCGATTATGCCACTGCCCGCGCCGTCCAGGATTTTCGGATATGCTCTTCCGTGCCCTTTCGGCATAGCCTCGATTCCCATGAGCCTGATATCAAAGATCTGTTCGCATCCGAAATCATAAATCATTTCAATGCTCTCGCCGGGCTTCATATCCAGTTCACCTATCTTGCGGTCAAAGAGAAGCTCGCAGTGCTCGGCGCCGGAATACAATGTGTCGTATTTTTCCTCCTCGGAGAGAACAAAGTTCATATCTTTGAACTTCATTTCAAAAAGATGATATGCGCGGGTGTCAAATGTGGCAAGAATCGCGTAGCCGATGTCGGCAAGCCTGTAATTCGACGACACCGCGATATCTCTCCGGATTCTGTTATCGCATCCCTCGTATGTGACCTTGAAATTGTATACCTGTACCGCCATTAAATTCATCTCCGTTCATCTTATTTGCTATCCCGCACATATGCGGCTGTTAAAAAGATTTCTCTATTCATTTTCATCTGCGTTTTTCATGTTCCTGCGGACGTGCTCTTTTATCGCCGAAAACGACTCGTCGCTGATGTCGTGCTCCATCTTGCACGCATCTTCGACGGCGGTCTTTTCGTCAACGCCGAGACGGACGAGGAACTTAGAAAGCAGAGTGTGGCGCTCATATATTTTCTTTGCCACATCGAGCCCCGATTCGGTGAGGGTCAGATACCCGTCCTTGTCCATGAGAAGATAGCCGCCCTGTTTGAGAAGTCCGACGGCGCGGCTGACGCTCGGCTTTGAAAAGCCCATATATTCGGCGACATCGAGCGAGCGCACAACGCCGTTTTTTGAAAGCACATAGACGGTTTCGAGATACATTTCGCCCGATTCCTGAAGATGCATATCTGTTCCTCCCTTTACCTTAGGCGTGTATATTTGTATATATCAAAGGTATAATATCACTTCACTTCGCAAAAATCAAGGGCGGATGGATATGTATGAAATGTCCAAAGTAGGCGGTTAGCATAGGCTAATTGTTTGTGGATGTCGCCGAAATTGCATCTTAAGGCAAAAAATTGAAAAAACTCTATTGACAGGGGATAACTATTGGAGTACGATATATCACGGTTAGCGGGTGCTAATCAATTTTAAAGCCCCAAGGTTAGCGTATGCTAATCCCGGAAATACAAAAGAGGAAGAGGGACTCAATATGATGCCTTTGATGTTCGCACAAGTCGGCGAAGAGAATATCATCAAGAAGATAGGCGGCAGCCCGGAGGTAAAACAGCATCTCGAAAATCTCGGCTTTGTCGTCGGCGGCACTGTAAAGGTAGTCAACGCCCTGGGCGGAAATGTTATAGTCAACGTCAAGGAGTCGCGCGTTGCCATAAGCGAAGAGATGGCGAAGAAAATCATGATATGACGGCGCTGCGGCGCAGTACATATAGCGGTTGTACCAAGCGGTCACAACACCACTCAGAAGAATATTGCACAAAAGGAGGATATAAGCAATGAAAACTCTCAGGCAGGCTAAGATCGGCGAAACGGTCAAGGTAGTCAAGCTCCACGGAGAGGGCGCAACAAAGCGCCGCATCATGGACATGGGACTGACCAAGGGCGTGGAGGTCTATATCCGTAAGGTCGCGCCTCTCGGCGATCCGGTCGAGATCACGGTGCGCGGCTATGAGCTCTCGCTCAGAAAGGCCGACGCGGACATGATCGAGGTCGAATAAGACCCCGCGCAGAAAAGCTGATATAATTTCAAGAAAGAGAGGCTATCAAAATGGATTTACGCATTGCTCTTGCGGGTAACCCCAACAGCGGTAAAACCACATTGTTCAACGCTCTCACCGGTTCGAACCAGTTCGTCGGTAACTGGCCGGGCGTTACGGTTGAGAAAAAAGAAGGAAAACTCAAAAAGCATGACGGCGTTATCATCACCGACCTTCCCGGTATCTACTCGCTCTCGCCCTACACCCTCGAGGAAGTTGTCGCGAGAAACTATCTTATCGATGAGCGCCCCGATGCTATACTTAACATAATCGACGGCACGAACCTCGAAAGAAACCTCTATCTCACCACCCAGCTGACCGAGCTCGGAATCCCCGTTGTTATCGCCATCAACATGATGGACGTCGTCAAGAAGAACGGCGACAAGATAAATGTCGATGAGCTCTCCCGCCAGCTCGGCTGCAAGATAGTTGAGATCTCCGCCCTTAAAGGTGACGGAGTTATGGACGCGGCCGAGGCGGCAATCGAGGCTGCAAAGAGCACCAAAACTGTTCCGATGCACACCTTTGAAGGCTCCGTCGAGCACGCTATCGCCCACATCGAAGAAGCTGCCGTTCACGGTCTGCCCGAGGAGCAGCAGAGATGGTACGCCATCAAAATCTTTGAGCGCGACGACAAGGTTCTCGCGAAGCTCAACCTCGACAAGGCAACCCTTGAGCACATCGAGGGCGACATTCAGGCGGTCGAGAAGGAGATGGATGACGACGCAGAGTCCATCATCACAAATGAGAGATATATCTATATCGCATCTATAATTAAAGCCTGCTACAAAAAGAAGAACGTCGGTCAGCTCTCGACCTCCGACAAGATCGATAAGGTCGTCACAAACCGCTGGCTCGGACTTCCGATATTCGCAGTTATCATGTTCCTCGTCTACTACATCTCCATGGTCACTGTCGGCTCGTTCGCGACCGACTGGATGAACGACGGAGTGTTCGGCGACGGCTGGCACCTGCTCGGCATCGGCTCGAAGGCTTATTCGACCGACGCTGATGACTACACCGCAGCTACCGAGGCTGTCAGCGCATTCACCGGCATTGACTTCGGCGCAGAGGATTTCGACGCCGACAAGGCTCTTTCCGAGATGAAAGCTTATCAGCCCACAGCGGACACCGCAACGGTTGATGTTGAGGATGAAGAGACCCTCGCTGTCAACGCAATGACCGCTTATTATTCGGCAATCCCCGCAAACCTCTCCAAGGATGAAGAAGAAGCAACAGTAGGCATGACCTATGTTGACGCTGTCAAGTACCTTGAAGAGAAGGGCTTCGACGAGCCCGATCCCGCTGCTTACGGCGTGTGGGTGCCCGGCATCCCGGTTCTCGTCGGCGAAGGACTTGAAAAAGTCGGCGCGGCTGACTGGCTCAGCGGACTTATCAACGACGGTATCATCGCCGGCGTCGGTGCTGTTCTCGGCTTCGTTCCCCAGATGCTCGTCCTGTTCCTGCTCCTCGCCTTCCTTGAGGCGTGCGGCTACATGGCCCGTATCGCATTCGTCCTTGACCGTATATTCCGCAAGTTCGGTCTTTCCGGTAAATCCTTCATCCCGATGCTTATCGGCACCGGCTGCGGCGTTCCCGGAATCATGGCTTCGCGTACCATTGAAAATGAGCGCGACCGCCGTATGACCATAATGACAACAACATTCATCCCCTGCGGCGCTAAGGTACCGTTCATCGCCATGATCGCAGGCGCGCTCTTCGGCGGCTCCGCTCTGGTATCGACCTCCGCTTACTTCATCGGCATGGCGGCTATCATCTGCTCGGGCATCATGCTCAAGAAGACAAAGATGTTCTCCGGCGATCCCGCTCCGTTCGTTATGGAGCTTCCCGCCTATCACTGGCCGACCCTCAAGAACGTCCTCCGCTCCATGTGGGAGCGCGGCTGGTCCTTCATCAAGAAGGCAGGTACAATCATCCTTCTTTCAACTATCGTTGTCTGGTTCACCTCTTACTTCGGCTTCGTAGACGGCCACTTCGGAATGCTTGCAGAGGATCAGCTGGATCAGTCCCTGCTCGCAAAGGTCGGCTCGGCTATCGCCTGGATCTTCGTTCCGCTCGGCTGGGGCAACTGGCAGGCAACCGTCGCTTCTATCACCGGACTTGTCGCAAAGGAGAACATCGTCGGTACGATGGGTATACTCTACGGCGCGGACGGCAACGTTTATGCAACCCTTGCAAAGGCGTTCACCGGTATAACCGCTTATTCGTTCCTCGTCTTCAACCTTCTGTGCGCTCCCTGCTTCGCAGCTATCGGCGCTATCAAGCGTGAGATGAACAGCGCAAAGTGGACCTGGTTCGCAATCGGCTATCAGTGCGGCTTCGCCTATGTTATCTCCCTTATGATAAACCAGTTCGGCAACCTCTTCACCGGCAACATCCACGGCGCAGTTGATATCGTAAGCCTTGTGTTCGCGTTCATCTTCCTCGCCCTGATAATCTTCATGCTCGTGCGTCCTTACAAGGAAGCCACAAAGCTGACCTCCGATGTAAAGGTTACGAAATAAAGCAAAACACAATCTGTGAAAGGAGTCTTTTCAAATGCTCGCGTGGTTATCAAAGAATATTGCAACCATTATAATATGCCTTGTGCTTGCCGTTATCGTGGCACTGATTATATACAATCTTGTCAAAGATAAAAAGAAAGGCAAATCCTCCTGCGGCTGCAACTGTGCGCACTGTGCATTGCACGGCCAGTGCCACGGAAGCGGTAAATAAAGGCGAACTTTCGCCGCCCGGCGAAAGCGGCGGTCTGCAAAACGCCGTTTTCGGGACGCAAAAAGGGGAGGCACGGCGTGCCTCCCTTTTTTTGATAAAGTAAAAAGTAAAAGTGAAGAGTGAAGAAGTNNGCTATGGCAGGCTCCTGCCACAGCGCGAATCAGCAAAAGGGCAAAAAGCGCAGCTGATAAGCACAACTAAACAGAGAAAAGGACGCAGCGCAAACTGCGTCCTTTTGGCATATTCCGGTGGATTTTTCGGCGCGTTGCTGATATAATCAAAGAAAACCGCTCATATCGGAGGTGCAAAGCTTGATATTTCAATTCGGCAAATACAAAATCGATGTTGATGTTGGAAAGACGAAGCAATTTTATAACCGCACCGAAACGGTCGGCGAGGGGTGTCAATGCGACGGGTGTCTTAACTTCGAGAG
>DKDF01000041.1:5906-14080 GCA_002451755.1 Ruminococcaceae bacterium UBA6855 | reverse complement strand
GCCGTCGATAAACTTCCGCAGAATATCCGGGACTTTTTCTCCGCGCTCGGCGTTGACATGAAAAAGATATGCGAATGTTGCGTCTATTACGCCAAAGACGAAAACACGCTGTGCTGCGGCGGATTTTGCCATATCTGCGCAACTTTACTCAGCGGCGAAAGCGCGTGGAAACCGACGAGCGACTCAACAGCCTGTTGGGACGAAAAAGCAACATATCCGCTCTCGCCGAATTTCGGCGTTTCGTTCAGCGACCGTATCGACATGTTGGAGCCGGATTTTCCGCTCCCCGTCATTCAGCTCGACTTCGAGGCGGCTATCCCGTGGATGCTCGAAAAGAAAAACAGCTATATTGACGAATAACGAGGCGAAAAAATGAGCAAATACAACGCACTTTGGGAATATGTCAAAAACAGCGGCGCGCAGTCGCTGAGGCTCACTTTTGATGAAATACAAAATATCGCGGGCGTGCCGATAGACCACTCGTTTCTGAATTTCAAAAAGGAGCTTACGAACTACGGCTATCGGGTCGGAAAAATCTCGATGAAAGAAAAGTCCGTGAGCTTTGAGAAGGAATAAATTTGTGCGGATTTCACGGCGGATTATACCTGCCGATATCGCGAGTTTTTTTCACTGCTCACTTTCACTTGCAACAAAAAATCCTACCCACTTTTCTGCGGGTAGGATTTCTGCTTTGTATTTTATTCAGCCTCTTCGATGAGCCCATAGTAGCGCGCGAACCAGTAGGGGTGGGTGTAGTTCGTGCACGCCATGAGGTACATTCCGTGGTCGTCGCCCGTGCCGGGGAACATCGTGAACGCCGTCGGGTCGTCCGATTTAGTGAACAGGCGCTCGGCTTCGCCGGCGATGCCGGAGTCAGCGACGAAGCGGTTGCTGTCGTTGCTGGTTATGCGCCTCTCGTGCGCCGGGAGCGGATAATAGAGCTGCGGGATCATGCCGACCTCCGTCGGGCGCATATCCCAGTCAAGGTCGCGCCAGCTGTTGTAGAGCGTCCAGAGAATTTGATCCATCGGGTAGTCTGCGAGCTCGTCTATAGAAGTCTCGATGTCGCACTGCTCGCCCGTGCACGCGCCATAGACGAAGTTGAAGAACGCGTTGTGCTCCGCCTTTTCGTCGTCCCAGTGATGCGTCAGACCCATGGCGAATACGGAGCGCAGCTTCGGGTCGTCAACATAGCGCATGAGCAGCGATATCATGAGGAAATCGTGGTTGTCGTCAATGTGGAGCAGGTGACCGTCAAGGATTTTATACTGCATGAGGTTCATGGCAAAGTGCTTGTCCTTGATGAGATATTCGAACGCGTCTTCATATCTCTTATCGCCGGTGATATGATATCCCGCCTTGAGGAAGGTCAGGATCTGAAGCGAGTTCGTGCCCTTTTCATATATCCACTTGTGGTCGTTGTTGAGCAGATCGGGATCCCAGTTCGCCCATGTGGTCGGCACGCCGTCGGTGTCAACGAGTCTGAACTTGTTGTCGAGAATGTGGTCGAGAATCTTCTTGACAACGGAGGCTATCAGCTTCTTCTCCTCGTCGTCCGCGACGAGATCGAAGTAGTTTGAATATGCGTAGAAATGACCGACCATCTCGTCGGACGAAGTTTCGCCGAGCCACTCGAGCTCGTTGCCGTCCTTGTCGGCGGTGTGGTGCCATTCGTGGCGCACGCCCGTGCCGTAGCCGGCTTCGTCGATGTATCTTATCGAGCGGGCGGTGAAGCCCTCTATGCCCGTTATCTCGGTGAGCTTTATCATCGCGAGCAGCGAGCGGTGAGCCGCGGCGCGAACCTCCGGGTCCTTGGTGCAGGCATATTCAAAGCACAGTGCGCCGAGATAGAGTCCCGTCCAGAGTCCGTCGTTGTCGCCGGTGCAGACATAGCCCTCGTCTTCGGACACAACGCCCTCGTGCTCAAGCGCACGCTCGAGCACAAAGCCGTCCTTGCGGACATTGTATTTCTCGCTGAATGCGCGAAGTTTTTTCGCCTTCTCTTCGAGCGTCATCATCTCGGTTTTGAAAACGCTGATTCCGCCGGACGCGGTGGAGACGCAGAAGCTGCCGTCGGGCGAGAGGACGATTCCTGTCGCGTGCATATCGGGCAGCCAGCGTTTGTAGCCGTAATATGAGAGCTTGCCGTTGTGAAGAATTATGAGACCGCAGGAGGTCGTGAAGTATCTTCTTCCCTCGCTGTCGGTCGCCATGCCGGTTATCTCACCCTTAGGCAGACCGGTTATCTTCGAATTGTCGAGCCAGTAGCTGTTGTCGTCGTAGACGCAGACGCCCTTGTCCGTGCCTATCCAGACATCGCCCGCGGGGTCAATGTCGAGGCAGGATATGTTGTTGCTGAGTATTCCGGTCACGCCCTCCATGAGCTCCGACCAGTGCCATCTCTTGCCGACGAGCGCGTGGAGACCGTCGCTCTCGGTTCCGACATAGACTTTGTTGTTGCCGAAAACGGCGATGCAGCTGCCCTTGCCGGGCACGCCGATCTTGAGATCGTGTTCTTTAGCTCCCTGCGGGAAGCGGTAGAGAACTGTCTTTGTGAGAACCCATGTGACGTTGTCGCAGTCCTGCTTCATCGCAACGGCGTCGGACGAGAATTCGCGGGACGCTATGATTTTTTTGCCGCTGAGCTCGATTATGCTCTTGCCCGTGCCGACGAAGATATGCCCGTCGTTTGCGCAGAAGAGCATGGATATCGGCGCGTTTTCAATGCCGATATCGACTGTGGTTATCTTCTTTCCGTCTATCTTCGAAAGACCTCTGTCCGTTCCGACATAGAGGCAGTTGTCCGCGCCGTAGCAGAGCGCGGTTATGTTGTCCGACGCGAGACCGTCGGCGGAGGTGAATACTGTTCTCGTCAGCTGGGGAAACTTTCCGAGTCGGCATACCATGCTGCGTTTTTTCATTTATCTGCTCCTTTTGTAAAAAAATCGAAGCCGCATCGCGCGGCATAAATATCAATAATAATTATATCGAAATCCGTAGTTTTTTCAAGAGCAAATGCAACAATTGGCCTTTTTCTATTGCATTTTTGTGCATTGTGGAGTAAGATATCAGCGTTGGAAAAAACAATATTCGGAAGGTGGAAACAATGTTTACTGATAAGCCCGAGAGCTACAGGGGAGTTTATTCCCTCCTACTCACCCCGTTCAAAGAGGATAAGTCTATAGATTACGATGTCTACGCGCAGTATGTCGAGTGGCAGGTCGAGAGAGGAACCCATCATCTGTTCTCAGTCTGCGGCAGCTCCGAGATGACGGCGCTCACCCCCGAGGAGAGAGTCAAGTGCGCGACTATCGCCGCAAAACACTCCGGCAGCGCAGAGGTCGTCGCCACGGCGAACCTTGAGCCGACATGGCATATGCAGGTCGAAGAGGTCAAGCGCATGGAGCAGACCGGAGTTGACGGACTCGTTTTCGTCTCAAAGGGCTATGCCGACAACGACGAGAGACTTGTTGAATATCTCAGCGAGCTCGCGGGATATACCACTCTGCCGATAATTCTCTATGAGTTCCCGGGAATGCAGCCGTGCAATATGTCCGGCAAGGCATACGGCGAGCTGGTCAAGACCGGCAGATTTCACGGAATAAAGGACACCACCTGCACCATGGCGGGAATAAAAGACAAAATCGCCGTTCAGGGCGATTCCGCAGTGCTCCAGGCGAACATCCCGCTGCTGTTTGACGCATATATGGCGGGCGCGCGCGGCGTGTGCGCAACCCCGACCTCCTGCGGCGCGAATCTGTTCCGCAAGATGTATGACGAGTTCTTCGTCGAAAAAGACATAGCCAAGGCGAGAGAGACTTTCAACGAGATAATCCTGCTCGACAACGCTATCGACAGTGGCTTCAACGCGAGCGCAAAGTATCTCGTCAGCCTACAGGGCATCCCGATGACGACCGTCACCAGAACCGGTTCGAGCGTCAACGAGGCGAGAAGACGCAGCATTGAGGCATATTACGAATACGCAAAAGAGCACGGCATGCTCAAATAATTAAAATACATAGCGGCACTCTCAATCGGGAGTGCCGTTTTTGTATTTGCAATGTATATTAAACAGCGATACGCCGAAAAAGCCCATCGCAGCAGCTTCGTCCGAAGCGCCGCGGTGGGCAGGATTATAATGCGCTGTTTTGCAATAAATATATTACAGATACGGTCTGAGCCCGCAGAGAAGATCCTCTTCTATGCCGATTAGGCGGCGCGCCGTGCTGCGCGAAGAGCCGTCCGCACCTTTATATTCGTTGAGGTAGCGGGTCAGGCTCTTTATGCCCATGTCGCACCCGTCGGTCATCAGCCCTGCAACCGTCCTGTCCGAGTCGTTCATGCCGAGCTTGACGTTGGTTTTTATCCACGACATGCTCTTCGCCATTATCCCCGGGTCTTTGCCGTCGTCGCCGAGCGACGCCAGCTGTTCTTTTATTGTTCCGCCGAGCTGGCTGTGCTCCTCTTTACTCTTTTCAAGCAGGTTTTTGAGATTCTCGTCCTTTATGTGTCCGCTCACTTCGTCAATGCTGCCGACCGCCATCTTTATTCCGCTGTCGCATTCGCGCAGCAGCTCAAGTGTGTCCTTGCTCATTTTATGCACCCTTTCTGTTCTTTTTCGCTGTATAGTGTGCCCGGTATGCGGCGAATTATTATATATTGTATAAAGAACGAATATAATATATAGTGCACAAAAATCGATAAAAAATTATGGGAATTATGGAAATATAAAATAAAGTTTATTCTCTTGACAAACGAATAAACATAAAGTAAACTTGAATTGTAGCATGGCAGAGGATGCTCTGCCGAAAGATGAAAGGAGACAAACTATGAAGAGGATTATTGCTATCCTGCTCGCGCTGATAATGATATTTGCATTTGCGGCATGTAAGGGCAAGGACGACAAGAACGACACAACGGCTGAGAGCTCGCAGGACGCGAACGCAGACGTTCAGGACACCCAGGCGGGCGACGCGGAGAGCAACGCGGCAGAGAGCACCGCTGATGACAGCACGGCAGTTGCACCCTCCGAGGGCGGCAGCGAGGCGGCTACTCAGGGTCAGCAGGGCGGTTCTCAGGGCGGCCAGCAGGGCAACAAGCCCGCAGCGGAGATAAAGGCTCCCGTCAACGGCAGCAAGGCTGAGATCGTTGCGTTCTTCAACAAGTACGCTTCGGCTATGAAGAGCTACACCGGCAAGGTCTCTGTCAAGAGAGTCCAGGGAACTACCTCGAAGATCAACAGCATCAGCGGCGGTTCGGCTATCGCGGGCATCGCAGAGCCCCTGCTTCCCAACGATTATCCCAAGACCGACAACAAGACCTTTAACGGCGGCAAGGCTTCCGACGGCACGACTCTTGCAAGCTTCCTGCCCGCGGCAAAGCGCGCTTCCTATAATGTCGATCCCGCAGGCGTCAAGGCGGCTTCCTGCGTCAAGCAGGGCAGCGGCTGGAAGGTCAGCATCACTCTCGTTACCGAGAGCGGCGAGGGACTTACATATGTTCCCAAGTATCACGGCTCCTGCTTCGACACTCTTTCGCTGACGAAGGATTCCTTCGGACCGTTTGAGCCTGTCAGCACCAAGGTCAACTATCAGAGCGGCACATTCACTTTCGTGCTCAATGCAGACGGCACTCTTGCGAGCATCAACGTCAGCGAGCCCGCGAATGTTATCTGCAAGCTCAAGAAGGGCATCTCCATCGACGCCGACTTCACCGGCACATGGCAGCAGCAGTACACTTTCGTTTATTAATAGGAATTTCATAAAGACATGGGTCTGCCGGTCAACTCGGCAGACCTTTTCTGCTTTTAATGTCGGATAATTTTTTCATAAATATATTGACTTTCGCCCGCAAAGAGATATAATTAAGCCACAACCAATGGGGAGTAGCTATGGTGTTACCCATCCGCCTGTCACCAACCGCACAGGAGCTGTGCTGGCAGCGGACATTGGCGGCGTTGGCCGTGAATGAAGCAAGACCTTTGGCAGACTGATTCTGCCGAAGGTCTTTTTTGCGGGATACGAGGTGAATTATGAGAAAGCTGTTAAAAAGAATGTCGTCTGCAAGAATAATTGCGCTCGGTTTTGCAGCCGCGATATTTATAGGCTCGGGTCTGCTGATGCTGCCGTGCAGCGTGCGAAACGGCGTAGACTTAAAATACATAGACGCGCTGTACACTTCGACAAGCGCGGTCTGCGTGACCGGGCTGATAGCCGTTGATGCCGGAGATACATTCACGCCGTTCGGTCAGTTTATTCTGGGCGCACTTATCCAGATAGGCGGTCTCGGGGTCACATCGATGGGCGCGGGAGTCATTCTGGCTGTCGGAAAGAGGATAAATCTGAAAGGCCGGCGTGTTTTGCGCGATGCGATGAATCTCGACTCAGGCAAGGGAATAGTAAAATTTATAAAGAGCGTGTTTTTGACTACGGCGGCATTTGAGCTTGTCGGCGCTGCGCTGAGCTTCATTGTTTTTGTGCGTGATTATCCGCCGCTGAAGGCTCTCGGTATAAGCCTTTTTCATTCGGTGGCCGCGTTCAACAATTCCGGATTTGATATCCTCGGAAATTTTCAGAGTCTCACAGCTTACAAGGATGATGTTTTTTTAAATCTCGTGACTTGCTTTTTGATATTTTTCGGCGGAATAGGATTTCTTGTTATCCGCGAAATTGTTGAAAAACGTTTTCGCTGGCGCAGATTTTCAATGCACACCAAAGTCGTGCTCACAATGAGCATCGTGTTGATAGTCGGCGGCGCGGTGATTTTCAGAATTACAGAGAATATGCCGTGGATAGGTGCTCTGTTCAACAGCGTTACCGCGAGGACTGCGGGATTTTCAACATATCCGCTCGGCGAGTTTTCCAACGCGGGTCTGCTCGTTATGATATTTCTTATGTTTGTCGGCGCGTCGCCCGGCTCCACCGGCGGCGGAATAAAGACGAGCACTTTGTTTGCGCTTATTCAGGGAATAAAAACCGCCGCGACCAATACGGCGGGAAAGGCTTTTCACTATTCTGTGCCGCGCGGTGTGTTCCGCAAAGCGTCAGCCATAACCGTTATGGGAATCGGAGTGGTAGCGATCGGGACATTCTTTATGACCGCGTTTGAGCCGGATATACCCATAAGAGACGCACTGTTCGAAGTAACGAGCGCATTCGGTACAGTCGGACTTTCTACCGGAATAACTGCGAGCCTCGGCACTGCGAGCAAGCTGCTGTCAATCATAATTATGTATATAGGACGCCTCGGACCGCTGACAATAGCGACGCTCTGGTATTTCACAAACGGAGAGAGAACAAGATATCCCGACGGAAATATCGCCATCGGATAAGAACGGAGGATAAAAGATGTTTAAAAAATCCAAAAGCGACAGGAACACTTACGGAATAATCGGTCTCGGGCGATTCGGCTCTGCTTTGGCAATAGAGCTTGCAAAGTCCGGCGCGGAGCCGCTCGTGATTGACGGAAATGAAGAAAAGGTGCGCGAGATGCGCGAATATACGGAAAATGCTTTTGTGGTCAACAGCTTCGACAAAAAGACTCTTTCGGAAACCGGAATTCAAAACTGCGATGTAGCCGTGGTCTGTATCGGAGAGAAGATGGACACATCTATTTTGACTACTCTCAACGTTGTCTCTCTCGGTGTGCCGACCGTCATATCAAAGGCGACGAGTGCCGAGCACGGAGAGATACTCAAAAAACTCGGAGCCGAGGTCGTTTATCCCGAGAGGGATATGGCAGTCAGACTCGCCCACAAGCTGGAAACTCCCAATATGCTGGACTTTGTTCAGCTGAGCCGAAAGCTGAATCTCCTCAAGCTTGAGGTTCCGCATAAGATCGTCGGAATGACGATAATGTCCGCCGATATGCGGGGAAGGTTCGGAGTAAACATAATCGCTATAGAAAACAACGGAAATTTGACAGACAACGTACATCCCGATTATATGTTCCGTGAGGGCGATATTCTCTACGCTGTCGGCAGCGAAAAAAGCATGACGCGCCTGTCCGAATGGATGGATGAGACGAGATAAAGCTACGGGCACTGTGAAACCGGTGCCCGTAAGTTTTTTATATTGATTTGTCGCAGTTAAAGTATATTTTCTTCTATAAACCTCGCGACCCCGTCCGAGTCGTTGGAGAAAGTGATGCTGTCGGCGATTTCAAGTACGGCGGGA
>DKDF01000041.1:0-5843 GCA_002451755.1 Ruminococcaceae bacterium UBA6855 | reverse complement strand
CCGCTGCACAGTTTGCAATAGGCTCGATATCGTCGTTGTCGTCACCGAAATAGGATTTATTATTTATGATTCATGGCAATGTATAGTGTTCTATTGTTCCAAATGGATGAACAATATTTTTGTCAAACAGTACTAGATTTTTTCCAAAATCAGATACGGTGCTTTTATAGATAATACCAGAATAACCTAATGAAATATAATATTGTGCCATTGTTTGAAAAGGAGCATACATTATACTTCTATCATCAGTATCGCACAAAGGAACAAAGATCTGCTCTGATAGTAACTTCGTATATATATAAGCAGTCCACTTTTTTAAAGGTGCAACAAAATCTTTATCGTCACGAAGATTCACACCATTTTTTGGTTTAAATTTTTGATAATCTTTTTTTAACCAATAGTTTATTTTATTGTATGAAATATCGTCTGCGATTGTTAAATCGACTAATTTTAAACACGAACTACTTTTATCAAAAACAAAATGACAGAATCCAAACGATTCACCTGTTTTTGCTCTACATTCTGCTTGAGCACATTGATGAATATCGTATTCACTTCCAATAGCTAAATAAAGCCATTCTACGCCGATAGGACTAAATCTATTATCATTGGTAATAAATTCTTGCTTGGGGATAAAACGCTCATAATCTGGAATCTCTGTGGCATTGAGAATAGTACCTCTGCCTACAAGGACACTATCAAGGTCTCTTATCGTTATACACTTATAATCAATAGCAGAATGTTGATTAAATAGGTCATCATACACTTTCAGGAAGGTATATTTTTTTGCTTTTTCTACTTCATCAAAAGCAAATAGACCCTCTGTTAATGCTTTACGGAATTCTGACCATGTTTCCCTAATGATTTTTTCAGAATACTCCCTTCCGCTAAAATCAAAAAGCGCTTTCATCTTTTCTTCCCTTTTCATAGTTAATTTGAAACTTAAACTCAAAGTCAGATTAAATGCAAGCGTAATCTCGGGTAAAAATTGCTTTCTTTAACCTTTCTTTATGAGCTTCGCTACTGTCTCCACATGCGCTGTCCTCGGGAACAGATCGACGGGGGTCGCCTCTTCGACTTCATAGCCCAGCTCTTTGAACACGGCGCAGTCGCGCGCGAGCGTCGCGGGGTCGCAGGAGACATACACTATCCTGTCTGGAGCCATGCCTGCGGCGGCTTTTATCGTCTGCTCCGAGCAGCCCTTGCGCGGCGGGTCGAGGACTATCACCTCCGGGCGCTTGCCCTTGCCGAGAAGCTTTTCGGCGGCTTCGCCCGCGTCCGCGCAGATGAACCGCGCGTTTTCTATGCCGTTTGCGGCAGCGTTTTTCTTCGCGTCCTCTATCGCCGGCGCGACGGTCTCTATGCCGATGAGTTCCTCCGCCTTGTCTGCCATCGAAAGCCCTATCGTGCCCGCGCCGCAGTAGAGGTCGAGCAGGAGCTTTATTTTTTTGTCTCCGGCGTATTCGGCAGCTTTTTTATATAGCTTTTCCGCCTGCGCGCGGTTGACCTGATAGAACGACAGCGGCGATATGCGGACTTTTACTCCGCAGAGAATGTCTGTTATGCATCCGTCGCCGAGGAGCGGGATACACTTCTCGCCGAGCACGGCGTTCGTGTCGTCGGGGTTTATGTTTACAAGAATGCTTTTTATAGCTTTTTCATCTTTGAGCGACTCAATGAGCTTGTCGGTGTGTGGCAGGTTTTCCTGCGCGCTGACAAGGCAGAGCATTATCTCGCCCGTCGCGAACGCTTTTCGCAGATATATGTGCCTGACGGCCCCGCTTCTGCTTGTTTCATCGTAGACGGAAATATTATATTTCTCGATCCAGTCCGCGACTGTGCCGAGGATTTTTTCGAACTCCGGCGGCGCGAGACGGCACGCGCGGCAGTCAACTATCCTGTGCGATCGGCGGGAGTAGAAGCCGATTTTTAATTCTCCGTTCTCGCGTCCCACCGGGTACTGCGCCTTGTTTCGGTAGCCGTCCGGCGAGTCCGCGCCGATTATCGGCTTTAGTTCAACATCAAGTCCGCCGATGCGTGAAAACGCATCGCGCACAGCGTCGGATTTTAGCTTTAATTCCGCGTTGTAGCTCATGTGGCGGAACGAACATCCGCCGCAGCCGGGATATGCGGGGCAGTCGTTGTCGGTTCTGTCCGGCGACGGCTTGATTATTTTCGTGCACTTGCCTACGGCGTAGCTCTTCTTCGTCTTGATTATGTGCGCTTCTATTATATCTCCGGGCGCGGTCGCGGGGACGAACACGGCGAGCCCGTTGTATCTGCCGACTCCGCTGCCTGTCAGCGAGACCGAATCTATATGAAGTTCAATGTCGTCATTTTTGTTGAGAAGCAAAATATCACCCCGAAAAATCTTTATTAAAGTATATCAAACGGCAGTCGATTTTGCAATACGGGAGAAAATCCATTGACAGCGGGCGGGCAAAAATATATACTTGACTTGGATAAATTTTCTCCCGAAAGGAACTGATAAAATGATAAGAGTTACCGTCTGGAACGAGGGTGTCCATGAGGTCGAATCGCCCGAGATAGCGGCAGTTTATCCCCACGGAATCCACGGTCAGATAAAGAGCTTCCTCGACACGCAGGAGGATATCGAGGTGCGCACCGCGACCCTTAACGATCCCGACTGCGGTCTGCCGCCCGAAGTGCTCGAAAACACCGATGTGCTTCTCTGGTGGGGGCACATGGCGCACGACAAAGTGCCCGATGAGCTCGTTGAGCGCGTGCACGACAGAGTCCTGCGCGGCATGGGCTTCATAGCGCTGCACTCCGCGCATTTTTCGAAGCCATTCAAGCGCCTTATGGGTACCTCCTGCTCTCTGCATTGGCGCGACGGCGATTTTGAGCGCCTCTGGACAGTCAACCCCGCGCACCCGATAGCAAAGGGTGTCGGCGAATATGTTGAGATACCTGTCGAAGAGATGTACGGCGAGCGTTTTGATATCCCCGAGCCGGACGAGCTTGTTTTTATCGGCTGGTTCTCCGGCGGCGATGTGTTCCGCTCGGGCTGCTGCTGGAGAAGAGGGCGCGGAAAAGTGTTCTATTTCCAGCCCGGCCATGAGGCTAATCCCACATATTATATCCCGCAGGTTCAGCAGATTCTGATAAACGCGGTTCGCTGGGCGGCTCCGCAGGAGATAATAGACGAGATAGTCTGCCCCCACGCGCCCGTTTCGCCTGAGCAGGCGAGAAGAGAACGCGGCGAATAAGTAAAATATTATTTATTGCGAAAAATATTGACTTCCCAAACAGAAACAGTATATAATAGCCTTATGAAAAAAGAAGCTAGGCTGTGCGTCAGGCGTGCAGCATCTATTTGGGGAGAAGACAAGCGACCGTCTGATATCTGTCAGCCGGCCGCTTCCCTTTTTGTTGACTGAAAAAAGAAAAACGGTTATAATTGAGAAAACACCCACGGCAGGGAGGCTTCGCATGAAAAAGATAATGCTTGTTTTCGGCACAAGACCAGAGGCGATAAAAATGTGTCCGCTCGTCAAAGAGCTCAAGACCCGCAAGGGACTCGAAACGGTCGTCTGCGTCACCGGTCAGCACCGCCAGATGCTCGACAGCGTGCTCAGAACATTCGATGTTGAGCCGGACTACGACCTGAGCATAATGAAAGATAAGCAGACTCTCTTCGATGTCACGGTCAGCATTCTCGAAAAGATAAAGCCCGTGCTCGAAAAAGAGAGACCGGACGCGGTTCTCGTCCACGGCGATACTACAACTACTTTCGCCTCCGCGCTTGCGTGCTATTATCTTGGGATAAAAGTCGGCCATGTCGAGGCGGGTCTGCGCACATATGATATACATTCCCCGTTCCCGGAGGAGTTCAACCGCCAGGCGGTCGGCATAGTTTCCGAATACAACTTCGCCCCGACCGAGACGGCGCGCGAAAATCTGCTCAGAGAGGGCAAAAAGAAAGAAACCGTGTTCGTCACGGGCAACACCGCGATAGACGCGCTGAGAACCACCGTGCGTGCGGATTATTCAAACGAGTGGCTCGACTGGGCAGCCGACGGTAGGCTGATAATGATAACCGCGCACAGGCGCGAGAACCTCGGCGAGCCGATGCACCACATGTTCCGCGCGATAAGGCGCATCGTTGAGGAGCATCCGGACATCAGGGCGATATATCCCATTCATATGAACCCCGTTGTGCGCGAGGCGGCGGACGCAGAACTCGGCGGATGCGAGCATATAAAAATAATCGAGCCGCTTGATGTTGTCGATTTTCACAATTTCCTGGCGCACAGCTATATGATCCTCACCGACAGCGGCGGAATTCAGGAGGAGGCACCGAGCCTCGGCAAGCCGGTTCTGGTCATGCGCGACACGACCGAGAGACCCGAGGGCATCGCCGCAGGCACGCTTAAGCTTGTCGGCACGGACGAGCAGACCATATACGACAACTTCAAAATCCTGCTTGAAAACAAGGCGGAATATGAAAAAATGAGCCACGCCGCGAACCCTTACGGCGATGGACACGCCTGCGAGAGAATAGCGGACATTCTCGAATACGGGCACACGGACAGATAAATATAAAAAATAAAAGACAGCTGATTTCGGTCAGCTGTCTTTCTGCTTATTCGCGGTGTTCATGAGCATGAGCACTTTTTCGAGTAGGTCGAGCATCTTATCCTGCGGCATGATGCGCACTGCAATGTGCGGCTTGCCTGCGGCGCTGACCGTTACCCTGCCGGGGAAGCCCGCGGCTATCGCGGAGATCTCCTGCATATCGAGGTCGTCGATATAGAGCAGCAGCTTGTCGCCCTTGCGCCCGATCTCATAGATGTTGTGCTGGGCGGAATATGCCCTGAGCAGAGAAGTTCTTATCAGTCCGAGCACGGGAGCGGGCGGCTCGCCGAAGCGGTCAATGAGCTCATCCGTGACATCGTCCGCGTCCGCGCGCGAGGTTATGTCCGCGATGCGGCGGTAGATGCCGAGCCTCTGCGGCACGCTCTCGATATATGTCGGCGGGATGTGCGCATCTATCGGCAGATCGACAAGGCACTCTTTCTTCGGCTTCTTCGTCTGGTCTCCGCGCTCCTCGCTTATCGCCTGTTCGAGCATCTGGAGATACATCTCGTAGCCGACGGCCTCCATGTGACCGTGCTGCTGCGCGCCGAGCACATTGCCAGCGCCGCGCAGCTCAAGGTCGCGCATGGCTATCTTGAAGCCCGAGCCGAACTCCGTAAATTCTCTTATCGCATCGAGCCTGCTCGTGGCTATCTCCGTCAGCTCCCTGCCGGGTCTGAATGTGAGATACGCGCTCGCTCTGCGCGACGAGCGTCCGACGCGCCCGCGTATCTGATGCAGCTGCGCGAGACCCATGCGGTCGGCGTCTTCAATTATAAGGGTGTTGACATTCGGAACATCAACGCCCGTTTCGATTATAGTCGTGCATACCAATATATCTATCTCGCCCTCGAGCAGCCTGCGCCAGACTTCGCTCAGCTCGTCTTCGCTCATCTTGCCGTGGGCTATGCCGACAACGGCATCGGGCAGCATATCTTTTATCGCCGTCGCCGTGTGCTCGATGCTCTCAACGCGGTTGTGCAGATAATATACCTGACCGCCGCGCCTGAGCTCCGCGTTCATCGCCTGCGCGAGCATCTCGGGATTGTGCTCGACAACATAGGTCTGCACCGGCGAGCGGTCGTGCGGCGCTTCTTCGAGTATTGACATATCGCGTATGCCGGAGAGCGCCATGTTGAGCGTCCTCGGTATGGGCGTCGCGGTCAGCGTCAGAACATCGACCTTGGGATAGAGCTCCTTGAGCTTCTCTTTCTGAGCCACGCCGAAGCGCTGCTCCTCGTCGA
>DKDF01000021.1:9474-17506 GCA_002451755.1 Ruminococcaceae bacterium UBA6855 | reverse complement strand
GAGAAGCCTTTGTGATACCCATGAGCACGGGCATGCACTGAGCCTCTGCGAGCTCCTCGCCTGTCTCCTGAGCCTTGGCGGCGACGCGTGCGTTCTCCGCCTTGAACTCGAGCTTGTCAACAACAGCGCCGGGCAGGAAAGTCGTGTCGCCGGGATCGGTGATCTTGACCTTCTTCATCATCTGACGGACGATGACCTCGATGTGCTTATCGTTGACGTCAACACCCTGCATACGGTAGGTTCTCTGAACCTCGCGGATGAGGTAATCGTGAACAGCCTCGACGCCGAGGACTGCGAGAATATCGTGCGGGTTGAGAGCACCTTCGGTGATGGTGTCGCCCTTGTTGATGTGATCGCCGGGCTCAACCTTGACGCGCATACCGTAGTGGATGGGATACGCCTTCTCCTCGAGGGTCTCTGGATCGGTGACGATGATGTTTCTGATCTTCTTGATCTCGCGCTCGGAAACCGTACCGGAGATCTCACTGATAAGAGCGAGGCTCTTGGGCTTTCTCGCTTCGAACAGTTCCTCGACTCTGGGAAGACCTTCCGTGATATCGGACTGGTCTTTCGCGCCGCCGGTGTGGAACGTTCTCATCGTCAGCTGTGTACCGGGCTCGCCTATCGACTGAGCCGCGATGATACCGACTGCTTCACCGACCGTAACCGGCTCGCCGGTTGCAAGGTTTGCGCCGTAGCACTTGATGCAGACGCCGTGCTCGGACTGGCAGGTAAGCAGCGAACGGATCTTTATCTTTGCAAGGCTGCCTTCGGGCTCTTCGCCCGCGGCGACCTTTCTGTCGTGGTACTCGTACACCTTGTCGGCGACGCGCTTTGCGTCGTCCTCGCTCATCATCTTATCCTTGCTCATGATAAGCTCGCCGGTATCCTCATCGACAAAGTCGTTGAGCAGATAGCGGCCGGTAAGACGCTCTGTAAGGCTGACTATGCGGCGCTTTCCGTCGAAGATATCGTAGACATCCGAGCCCTCTGTGCAGCCGCAATCCTCCTCGCGGATGATAACATCCTGCGAGACATCGACAAGACGTCTGGTGAGGTAACCCGAGTCCGCAGTACGAAGTGCGGTATCGGCAAGACCTTTACGCGCACCACGCGACGAGATGAAGTATTCGAGTATATTAAGACCTTCACGGTAGTTGGCTCTGATGGGGATTTCAATCGTCTTACCTGCCGTATTCGCGATAAGTCCGCGCATACCTGCAAGCTGACGCAGCTGGCTGTCGTTGCCTCGCGCACCGGAGTCAAGCATCATGTTGATCGGGTTGTAGGGATCGAAGTTCGCCTTGAGTTCTGCGGCAACTCTCTTTGTGCAGTCTTCCCAGGTCTCAATGACCATGTTCGTGCGCTCCTCGTCGGAGAGAAGACCGTTCTCATAGTTGTCCATGATCTCGGCGACGTCCTTCTCGGCGTCGGCAATGAGTTCGCCCTTGCGCGGCGGTATGGTAGCGTCGCAGACAGCGACGGTGATACCGCTTCGGGTCGAGTACTTGTAGCCCTGAGCCTTGATCTTATCAAGCATATCGGCTGCTATCGAGGTGCCGTGAATCTTGATGCATCTGTCGATAATTTCGCCGAGTTTCTTTTTATTGACGAGGAAATCGACCTCAAGCTTGAAGTCGTTCTCCGGATCGCTTCTGTCAACAAAGCCGAGATCCTGCGGGATAGGTCCGTTGAAGATAACGCGTCCCATGGTGGTGGAGACGAGCTTTCTGACGGGCTTGCCGTCTATCTCCTTGGTCATGCGTATTTTGATTCTCGCATGGAGTCCGATGGTGCCGTCGTCGTAAGCCATGGTAGCCTCATCGACATCTCTGAACACCTTGCCTTCGCCGGGCTCGCCGGGCTTTTCAAGGGTGAGGTAATAAGAGCCGAGAACCATGTCCTGCGTGGGAACGGTGACCGGGCGTCCGTCGGAGGGCTTGAGGAGGTTGTTGGCGGCGAGCATAAGGAAGCGCGCCTCAGCCTGAGCCTCCGCAGAAAGCGGAACGTGAACTGCCATCTGGTCGCCGTCGAAGTCGGCGTTGAATGCGGTACAAACGAGGGGATGAAGCTTGATAGCTCTGCCCTCGACAAGGATGGGCTCGAAAGCCTGGATACCGAGTCTGTGAAGCGTGGGAGCGCGGTTGAGGAGCACGGGGTGATCCTTGATAACCACTTCGAGAGCATCCCAGACAACGGGATTCTGACGCTCGACCATCTTTCTTGCGGACTTGACGTTGTTCGCCTTGCCGGTCTGGACAAGTCTCTTCATAACGAAGGGCTTGAACAGCTCAAGAGCCATCTCGGTCGGCAGACCGCACTGATAGATCTTCAGCTCGGGACCGACAACGATAACCGAACGGCCGGAATAGTCAACACGCTTACCGAGCAGGTTCTGTCTGAAGCGTCCCTGCTTACCTTTAAGCATATCGGAGAGCGACTTGAGCGCCCTGTTGTTCGGACCGGTTACGGGTCTGCCGCGGCGTCCGTTGTCGATAAGGGCATCGACAGCTTCCTGGAGCATACGCTTCTCGTTGCGGACTATTATCTCGGGTGCGCCGAGCTCGAGGAGCTTGCGCAGACGGTTGTTTCTGTTGATAACGCGGCGGTAAAGATCGTTGAGGTCGCTCGTTGCAAAGCGTCCGCCCTCGAGCTGAACCATGGGACGAAGCTCCGGAGGGATAACCGGAAGCACATCGAGGATCATCCACTCGGGTCTGTTGCCGCTCTGTCTGAACGCCTCGACAACCTCAAGACGCTTGAGAGCCTTCGCCTTCTTCTGACCGCTTGCGTTCTCTATCTCCTCGCGCAGCTGCGCGGAGAGCTGATCGAGGTCGATCTCGGCAAGAAGCTCCTTGATAGCCTCGGCGCCCATGCCTGCCCTGAAATCGTCCTCATACATCAGGCGGTATTCGTCGTAATCCTTCTCGTCGAGAACCTGATACTTTTTAAGATCCGTTGTGCCGGGATCAATAACGATATGCATCGCAAAGTAGAGAACTTTCTCAAGGTTGCGCGGCGATATATCGAGGATAAGACCCATTCTCGAGGGTATTCCCTTGAAATACCAGATGTGGGAGACGGGAGCTGCAAGCTCGATGTGACCCATTCTCTCGCGGCGAACCTTGGAGCGGGTTATCTCAACGCCGCAGCGTTCGCATATCTTGCCCTTGTAGCGGATTCTTTTATATTTGCCGCAGTGGCACTCCCAGTCCTTCTGGGGTCCGAATATCCTTTCGCAGAACAGTCCGTCCTTTTCGGGCTTGAGTGTGCGGTAATTGATGGTTTCGGGCTTCTTGACCTCGCCGTAAGACCAGCTTCTGATCTTATCGGGAGACGCAAGACCTATTTTTATGGATTCAAAGGTATTGTTTTCCATCCGTTGACTGCCCCTTTTTAAAATATATTTTTAAGGTGACTGTTCTCAGTCGTCGTAGTCGTCAAGCTCGCCTTCGCTGTCGGAGAAGATGTCGCCGTCATAGTAATCATCTTCGCCCTCGGCATCGTCTGCGAAATCGGCGCTGTCATCGTCGTCCTCGTCGGAGCCGACATTGAAGATATCGCCCTCTTCGTTTTCCGTGCCGTAGCCGCCCGCAGTGCCGGCGTCGTTGACGGAGGAGAATGCCTTATCGTCTGAAGGTGCAAATCCGAGTTCCTCGTCGGTCTGCTTGAGGTCTATCTCCTCGCCGTCCGCGTCAAGAACGCTGACATCAAGGCAGAGGGACTGAAGCTCTTTGACGAGAACCTTGAACGACTCGGGAATGCCGGGCTTGGGAACGTTGTTGCCCTTGACTATCGCCTCGTAGGTCTTGACACGGCCGACAACATCATCGGACTTGACTGTCAGGATCTCCTGGAGGGTGTAGGCAGCGCCGTAAGCCTCGAGAGCCCAGACTTCCATCTCACCGAAACGCTGACCGCCGAACTGGGCTTTACCGCCGAGGGGCTGCTGCGTAACGAGCGAGTACGGGCCGGTGGAACGCGCGTGGATCTTATCGTCAACAAGGTGGAACAGCTTGAGGTAATACATGACGCCGACGGTGACGGGGTTATCGAACTGTCTGCCGGTACGTCCGTCGTAGAGTATCGTCTTGCCGTCCTCTCTGAGTCCTGCCTGCTTGAGCGCTTCGCGGATATCATCCTCGTGCGCGCCGTCGAAGACGGGAGTCTCGACCTTGTAGCCCAGATGCTTCGCGGCAAAGCCGAGATGCACTTCGAGCACCTGACCGATATTCATTCGGGAGGGAACGCCCAGGGGGTTGAGCACGATATCGAGCGGCGTGCCGTCCGGAAGGAAGGGCATATCCTCCTGAGAAAGTATTCTTGAAACAACACCCTTGTTACCGTGGCGGCCTGCCATCTTATCGCCGACGGAAAGCTTACGCTTCTGGGCGATATAGCAGCGGACGACCTTGTTTACGCCGGGTGCGAGCTCATCGCTGTTCTCGCGGGTGAACTCTTCGACCTTGACGACAATACCGTATTCGCCGTGGGAGACCTTGAGGGAGGTATCTCTGACCTCTTTCGCCTTCTCGCCGAATATGGCGCGGAGCAGTCTCTCTTCTGCTGTAAGCTCGGTCTCGCCCTTAGGCGTTACCTTACCGACAAGGATGTCACCGGAGTGAACTTCGGCGCCGACGCGGATTATTCCGCGCTCGTCAAGGTTGCTCAGAAGATCGTCGGAGACGTTCGGGATATCCCTTGTGATCTCCTCGGGTCCGAGCTTTGTATCTCTCGCTTCGATCTCGTGCTTCTCGATGTGGATCGAGGTGTAGACATCGTTGCGAACCATCTTTTCGTTGATGAGAACCGCGTCCTCGTAGTTGTAGCCTTCCCAGGTCATGAAGCCGACGAGGGCGTTCTTGCCGAGGGATATCTCGCCGTGATCCGTTGCGGGACCGTCGGCTATGACATCGCCCTTTTCAACGCGCTGGTTGAGGGTGACTATCGGGCGCTGGTTGACGCATGTGCCCTGGTTGGAGCGCATGAACTTGATTATATCGTAATGGTCGAGAATGTTCTCATCGCTGAGAATCTCGATCTGCTCGGCGTCGACCTTCGTGACGCGTCCGGAGTGCTTTGCAAGCACGACAACGCCGGAGTCGACAGCCGCTTTATATTCCATACCGGTGCCGACTATCGGGCTCTCGGTCTTGAGCAGCGGAACCGCCTGCTTCTGCATGTTCGATCCCATGAGGGCTCGGTTTGCGTCGTCGTTCTCGAGGAACGGAATCATCGAAGTTGCGACGGAGACGACCATCTTCGGGGAGACGTCCATGTAATCGACCTTCATGCGGTCAATCTCAAGGAAGCCGTCCCTGTGTCTTGCGTTGACTCTGTCGTGGACGAACATTCCGTTCTCGTCGAGCGGCTCGTTCGCCTGGGCGACAATGTAGTCGTCCTCGACATCGGCTGTCATATACTCAACTTCGTCTGTGACGCGTCCGGTGGCCTTGTCGACCTTTCTGAACGGAGCCTCGATGAAGCCGTATTCATTTATGCGCGCGAAAGTTGCAAGGTAGGAGATAAGTCCGACGTTGGAACCTTCGGGAGTCTCGATGGGGCACATTCTGCCGTAATGCGAATAGTGAACGTCTCGGACTTCGAATCCTGCACGGTCTCTCGAAAGACCGCCGGGGCCGAGGGCGGAAAGACGGCGCTTATGAGTCAGCTCTGCAAGGGGGTTTATCTGATCCATGAACTGCGACAGTGGGGAGGAACCGAAGAACTCCTTTATCGCCATCATGACAGGACGGATGTTGATAAGAGCCTGAGGAGTTATGTTCTCCTCCTTCTCCTGAGCCTGGAGGGTCATTCTCTCGCGGACAACCCTTTCCATTCTCGACAGACCGATTCTGAACTGATTCTGGAGCAGCTCGCCCACGCAGCGGATACGTCTGTTGCCGAGGTGGTCGATGTCGTCCGTGGTGCCTATCTTGTTCGCAAGGCAGTTGATATAGTTTATCGAAGAGAAGATATCGTCGATTATGATGTGGTTCGGGATAAGGTCGTCGTGGCGGAGTCTGAGCTGCTCGAGAAGAGCCTCTTTGTCGTCGCCGCACTCGTCGACTATCTCGGTGATTATCTGGAAGCGAACCTTTTCGTTGATGCCGGCTTCAAGAAGCTCTTCCTTGGTCACGCCCTCGGGCACATAGTCCATGGGGTCGACCATGCCGTTGGAGATGATCTTGACCTTCTTGCCCTCAACATCGGCGACGGCGACCATAACGCCTGCGCGCTCGATCTCCTTAGCCTTCGCCTTGGTAACGACCTCGCCTGCCTCGGCAAGAATCTCACCGGTCAGCGGAGCGATAACGGGCTCGGCAAGCTTGCAGCCTGCAAGGCGGGCGGCAATGGCGAGCTTCTTATTATATTTGTATCTGCCGACGCGCGAGATATCGTATCTGCGCGGATCGAAGAAGAGATTGTCGAGCAGCTGCTGGGCGGACTCAAGGGTCACGGGCTCGCCGGGACGCAGACGCTTGAAGACTTCCATGAGCGCTTCGCCCTGGTTCTTCGTCTCGTCTCTCTCGATGGTGGCTTCGATTCTCTCATCGTTGCCGAAGAACTCGCGGATCTCATCGTCCGTTCCGAGTCCGAGTGCTCTGATGAAAGTGGTGATGAATATCTTTCTGTTCTTGTCTATTCTTACATAATAGACGTCGTTTATGTCCGTCTCATACTCAAGCCATGCGCCGCGGTTGGGGTTGATTGTGCTTGAGAACAGCTCGATACCGGTCTTGTCGTGGGTCATATCGAAATATACGCCCGGCGAACGGACGAGCTGGGAGACGATGACTCTCTCTGCGCCGTTGATAACAAAGGTGCCGCTGTCGGTCATGATGGGGAACTCACCCATAAAGACCTCGGACTCCTTTATTGCACCCGTCTCCTTGTTGAGCAGACGCACAGTGACGCGCATGGGGGCTGCATAGGTAGCGTCGCGCTCCTTGCACTCCTGCACGGTGTGTTTAGTCTTCTCGTCAATGCGATAGTCTATAAAGGTCAGCACCCAGTTGCCGGTGTAGTCGGTGATTTCCGCTATGTCGCGGAACACCTCCTTGAGTCCGGTGTCGAGAAACCATTTGTACGAGTTCTTCTGAACCTCGATGAGATTGGGCATCTCCATGACTTCTTCGATCTTGCCGAAGCTCATGCGCGTGGTCGTTCCTTTTTTGACGGGCTTAACATTCAGCATAGGCCAATTCACTCCGTTCTTTTTTCATCCGTTTCGTGTTATCACCATCAATTGACAGAAGCAGATATCCCATTTTTTCGGGGCTATACACTTTTGTCAATTGACGGCTCGCGCAAGCTCTTTTGAAGAGCGTTGAAAAGCAATAATGAAGCGGTTTTCCGCGTTTCGGGAAAGCTGTAACAAGCCCTTAGTCAAAAAGACCGGGCACACAACGCTCCATTATAATTGTGCAGTTTTACATTTTACACTGCTAACCACATTTTGTCAAGAGGAGATACGGCTTTTTTCGGGGTAAATTCAAACTTTTTACAATATCCGTCACAATCCCGCTCTCTTGGCTCTTATCGGCGCGGAATTTGTGCAATTTTGACCGCCCGTCGGTTAAATATAAGGTATTATATAAGCAAAAGCAGGTGCATATTCAGCCGAAAATCCGCCGATAATATCCCGTGCCGGTTTTGACTTATGCCGGCGCGTGTGTTATAATACTCAAGATTTTCAATGCGTTTACGGAGGAAGAGAATGACAGGAATTATTGACGCAGGCGGCGGAATGCGCGGAATTTTTTCCGCAGGTATTTATGACCGTTTTATTGAAGAGGGAATAAATTTTGACCTGTGCATAGGCGTCTCAGCGGGCAGCGCGAATCTCATCTCTTATGCCGCCGGGCATCATGACCGCGTCAAGCGTTTTTATGTGAACTACGCTCAGCGCAAGCAATATATGAGCTTCGACAATTTCATACACAGCGGCTCATATATCGGACTTGATTATATTTACTCCACTATTTCAAACTCCGACGGCGAGGACCCGCTGAACTACGATGCTTTTGTG
>DKDF01000021.1:0-9454 GCA_002451755.1 Ruminococcaceae bacterium UBA6855 | reverse complement strand
TTTTGTCGCGAATCCCACGGACTTCATAACCGTAGTCACCGACGGCGAGACGGGAGAGTCAATATACTTCCCCAAAAACAGCATAAAGCGCGACGACCTGACGGTCATAAAAGCCTCATGCTGCCTGCCGGCAGTGTGCAAGCCGATAGTTATCGACGGCAAGGACTGCTTCGACGGCGGAATCTCCGACCCTATCCCCTTTCAAAAAGCGTTTGACATGGGCTGCGACAAAGTTATAGTTGTCATCTCGAAGCCCGTTGACTTCCGAAAATCGCCGCAAAAGCATATGCCGATAATCAAAGCCGCGCTGAAAAAATATCCGAAAGTATTCGACCGCCTCGCCGTAAGGCACGAGGTATACAACCGCCAGCTCGAAGAGGCGATAAAGCTTCAGGAGCAGGGCAAAGTGATTATCTTAGCCCCGCAGGACTGCTACGGAGTGAACACGCTGACCCGCGAGCCCGCCGCCCTCGAAAAGCTCTACGAAGAGGGTCGCCGCTGCGCGGACGAGCACCTCAGCGAGATAAAAGCGCCCGGCGAAAAAACCGCATAATAAATTCTGTCGCATTTAGCGCAGACCAAAGAGCAACAGACAAAAAGGTCATAATTCACGGCTGACAACGCGAATTATGACCTTTATTTTTTCGCGCTGTGTCCGATAACGCAACACACGGATTCAATATGACGCGCAGCGCAAAGATTACATTTCACAGATTTGATAAAAGTTTCGGTTTGCTGTGCCGTAAAAGCATCAAAAGATAAAAAATTCAGAAATTCCAGAAAAAACTTTACTTTTTAGCGGCGGCGGTGTTAAAATAGAGAAAATTCACGCGGCGCAGACCGCGGCACAGGGGATGATATCTTGGACAAGATAGATGTTAAGATAATCGAATGTCTCAAGAAAAACGCAAGAGAAAACGCTTCGGTGATAGGCTCGCAGGTCAATATGTCCGTCTCGGCCGTTATCGAGCGCATCAAAAAGCTCGAAGCCAACGGCATAATCAAGCAGTACACCGTCGTGCTCGACAGCAAGAAGCTCGGCATGGACATCACCGCGTTCATCTCGGTGAGCATGGAACATCCGAAGTACAACAACAATTTCAACGAATTCGTCAAGACCCACAAGCAGATAACCGAATGCCACTACATCACCGGCGACTTCGACTTCCTGCTCAAGGTCAATACCGAATCGACCGGCGGACTTGAATCGCTGCTCAATGAGATAAAGAGCGCGGGCGGCGTTTCGCTGACAAAGACGCTCGTCGTTCTCTCAACAGTCAAAGAGGACTACTCAGTGAATCTCGAATAAATATTATCAACACAAAAGACCTGCTCTCTGCAATAGAAAGCAGGTCTTGCTTTATTTATTTTTTTACATCAGCTGTTCTATGACCGCCGAATAGAGGCTCTCGGGGTCGGCGAGGATTTTATCCCGGACACTCTGCGCCTGCTCCATGTCCGCAACATAGAGGGTCAGCGTCATAAGGTCGTTAAAGGTGAATTTGACATTGCACCCGTTTTCGAGCGGGATTATCTCGACCGGCGTCTCTTTCATGCGGCGTTCCTGTTTGAGAAGCTCTTCTGCGGTCGCGAGCGCCTTGTCTCGCACGGCGCGCGGCAGTTCGTCCTCGATATTCGCCGCCGTCTTTCCCGCCTTTGTGAGGCTCAGAAGTTCGTCGTCATCGCTCTTGTCAACTTCAACGCTCCCGCCCTCGATAAGGCTTTCGAGCGCCTGGCTCGCTTCAAAGTAGTTCGCCAGTCCCTCGCGCTGAATGACCTCCATCAGCTGGCGGCGCGACAGTCCCCGCTCGGTGTTCTTGAGCAGGAAAGCTATCAGCACTTTTATTTCATTACGGTTGCGCAGTCCGCCCGGCTCAACGCCTGCGGAAAATGCATCGTATCCGTCCATAGGGTCTCCTGTTTCGTTTGAGATTCTCTTACTTCTTCTTGCTGAAATCTATCGGGGCAATGGGCTTGCCGTAATAGCCGGTCGTCTTGAACTCATCGCTGATGAAGTTCTCGCGGCTCCATGCTCTGCCCCAGATGTTCGCCCAGCCTTCGCAGTAGAGTTTATAATATGATACACCGTCCTCTTTGCGCATTCTGACGAATTTGGGGACATTGCACCAGATAAACGACGGTATCGCTATCACAAAAGCCCAGAAAGGTCCGAGCAGAAGCGACTGGATTGTGTGACCGTACTCGTGCATACGGGTGTCGTGGACTCTGTCCGCCGGGCGGTCGGGATTCATGAATATAAATATTCCGAGCGACACGCCGCCGAAATTATCGTGCGGGACATATGTAACAAAAGCGTTGTTGAAGCGCTCGTGCTTATACTTTTTTCTCAGCGCGAGAAAGCCAATTCCGCCGACAAGATTCTGCGGCAGAGCCCAGGTGAACTGGACTAAATAGAAAAGAAATTTTTTCATTATTATCCACTCCTTGCAAATCTTTATACATTATACCACACAAAACGCGATGTGTAAAATCTTTTTACCACTCGTCGTTTTCGTCGGCGAGCACGGCATAGGCGCAGCGCACTCCATCGACTCCGGCGGACACTATTCCACCCGCATATCCCGCGCCCTCGCCGCAGGGGTAAAGCCCGCGTATATTCGACTGATATATCTCGTCGCGCAGAATACGCACGGGCGAAGACGAGCGGGTCTCGGGCGCCGTGAACACGGCCTCGGGCATGGCGAAGCCCTTGAGCATTCTGTCCATCTTCAAGAGCGCGTCTGCATATGTATCCGTCACTTTCTTCGGCAGTATCTTTCTCAGGTCGCTCATCACAACTCCTGTCGGGCAGCTCGGATGAACCGCACCGAGGCGGGTCGAGGGTCTGTCCGCGAGGAAATCGCCGACAAGCTGCGCCGGGGCTGTGTAATCACTGCCGCCGGCAAGAAACGCCGCGTGTTCGATTTTTCTCTGCATATCCATTCCGGCAAGAGGATGGTCGCTGCCGAAATTCTCCGGCTCGATGCCGACGAGCAGTGCGCTGTTCGAGTTTTCAGCATCGCGCCCGTACTCGCTCATGCCGTTGACGACTATTCCGCCCTCTTCGCTCGCCGCGTTGACCACCGTGCCGCCGGGGCACATACAAAATGTATAAGCTCCGCGCCCGTGCTCCGGGTGGCAGGCGAGCTTATAGTCCGCCGCGCCGAGCGCGGGATGCCCGGCGAAATCGCCGTACTGCGCGCGGTCGATGAACTCGCGCGGATGCTCTATTCGCGCGCCGACCGAAAACGGCTTCTGCATCATCCTGACCCCGTGGGCGTAGAGCGTCCTCACGGTGTCGCGCGCCGAATGTCCGGTGCAGAGCAGGACGGTATCGGTCTCGATATCCTCAAAATGCCCGTCATGCTCGGTCTTCACACCGTGGATATAGCCGTTTGCGACTATTATATCCGTCATTTTGCAGTTGAATCTGATTTCGCCGCCGAGCGAGATTATCTCTTTTCTGATATTGCGGACAACCTCGGCAAGGCGGTCGGTGCCGATATGCGGCTTTGCCGACCAGCGTATCTCCTCGGGCGCGCCGTGGTTCGCAAGCTCATCTATAACAAAGCGGCAGAGCGGGTCTTTTATGCCCGTTGTAAGCTTGCCGTCCGAAAAAGTGCCTGCGCCGCCCTCGCCGAACTGAACGTTCGATTCGGGGTTGAGCCTGCGCTCGCGCCAGAAGGTCTGAACATCTTTCTGCCTGTCTTCAATATGCGAGCCGCGCTCGAGAATGAGCGGCTTGAAGCCCGCCCGGGCGAGTGCAAGCCCCGAGAACATACCTGCGGGGCCGAATCCGACTATGACGGGGTGCAGCTCGCTCGTGCGCTTTATCTCGGGCGGTGTAAAGTCGACTTCCTTTACAGTTTCAACGCCCGAGCCACAACGCTTGAGAATCGCATTCTCGTCGCCGTCAACATCGACTTCTACGTTATATACAAAGAAAATGTTGTCCTTTTTGCGCGAATCGACCGCTTTTTTCGTCACTCTGAGGGTGCGTATTCTGTTTTCGTCAAGGCGAAGAGCTTTACCTGCCGCGCGCCTGAGATCGTGTTCATCCGCAGTCAGCGGAAGCTTTATCTGATTTATTTTAAGCATACTTTTTCTCCGTTAAATAGATTTTGCCGCGCTCTCCCCTGCGAGCAGACCGGAAGCCCACGCCCATTGGAGATTGAAGCCGCCGCAGCCGCCGTCAACATCGAGAAGCTCCCCGGCGCAGAAAAGCCCGGGCACTTTCTTCGACTCAAGCGTTTCGCGGTCGAACTCATTTATATTGACTCCGCCGCGCGTGACCTGCGCATTTTGGAAGCCTTTAGTGCCGTCAAATGTTATTTTGAAGTTTTTCGCCGTGCGTGCAAGATTCAGCAGCGCATTTCTGCCGAGCGACTGCGCGTCCGACTTTGAATCAACACCCGCCGCTTTCATAACCGCCGCTCCGACGGCACGCGGCAGAATGCCTATAAGCATATCCTCGCATTTCCCGCCGAGCCCCGACAAGAAATCCGCTATCTCCCGCTCTCCCATCGACGGAATTAAATCGAGCGACGCGCTGACGGGCGAACGCTTTGCCGCTTTTGCTATGTCTGCGCTTATCTCCATCGCGGCTATACCAGAAAGCCCGTAGTCGGTAAAGAGCAGTTCCCCGCGCGAGGTTCGCCCCGCGGCACTTATCACCGCATCGTGGACGCGCATACCCTTTAGCTGCCGCAGCTGCTTGTCCGGCGAGGTCAGCTGGACGAGCGAGGGGTAAAGCTCGGTAACAGTATGTCCGAGCGATGAGAGGAGCTTATACCCGCTCCCGTCCGAGCCCTGCGACGGCGACGCACAGCCGCCAGTGCAGATTATAATCTCCCGCGCTCTGTACCGTCCGTTTATCAAAAAGCCGCCGTCGGTTTTCTTTATATCCTCGCATTTGTCCTCGCATATGCTTTTCACCCCGAGGCGTTCAGCCTCAAAGCGCAGGCAGTCGAGCACGCCGGACGCGGTGTTGCTCATCGGATAGACTCTGCCGCAGCTGTCGCTGTAGGTCAAAAGCCCGATGCTTTTGAAAAATTGCAGAACCCGCTGTTCGTCGTATTTCTCAAACACCGAATCGGCGAACTCGCGGTTGGTGTAGCAGTGCAACCGGGCGTTGAGATTCGTCAGGTTGCATCTGCCGTTTCCCGTGGCGAGTATCTTCTTGCCGACACGGGGCAGCCGCTCGAGCATGGCAACACGAAGCCGCGGCAGTGTGCGTTTTGCGCTTATCGCCGCCGCAAGCCCCGACGCTCCCGCGCCGACTATCAATATGTCAAAGCTTTCTTTCATATCAATTTCCTTTGCTTTATATCAGAAGAGCGATGCGATACACCGCAAAGCTCACTGTCCACGCTGTTATAAATTCAAAAATCAAAACTTTCAAAGTGCTCTTCGTCCCAAGCTCGCGCCGAAGAGCCGCGACCGCCGCAACGCACGGCATACTCAGCAGAGAGAAGCTCATAAACGCGCACGCCGCCTGCGGAGAAATTATATCTCTCACGCTCTGCGCCGAGCCTATTAGAATACCGAGCGTGCTGACCGTTGTCTCCCTCGCGACAAGCCCGCTGATGAGAGCCACGCAGCACCGCCAGTCGCTGAGCCCGAGCGGAGAGAATATAAACGAGATCGCGCCGCCTATCCTGCCGAGCATGCTGAATTTTGCGTCGGCGGCATGGTGCATGGAAAAATCAAAATAACCGAGCGCCCAGATAACGACGCTCGCCGGGAAGAGTACCGCGCCCGCTTTTTTCAAGAATTCGCGCAGCCTATCGCGCACATAGCGAAGCGCCGAGCGCACGGACGGCATACGGTATTCGGGCAGCTCAAAGATAAACGGCGGCTCGTCGCCCTTGAAAACCCATTTTTTGAGTATCAGCGAACCCGCGCAGGCGCAGGCTATGCCGAGCGAATAGATCAAAATCACGGCGACCCAACGCACATTCGGGAAGAACGCCGAGATGAGCATGGCATAGACGGGCATTTTCGCGCTGCACGACATGAACGGTATGACCGCCGCGCAGATTTTCTTTTCGCGCCCCGCATGCAGGGTGCGCGTGCTCATCAGCGCGGGCACGGAGCAGCCGAAGCCCATGAACAGCGGGACAAACGACTTGCCGCCGAGACCGAGCAAGCGCAGTGGATAATCCGCGATAAACGCACCGCGCGCCATATATCCGCAGTCCTCGAGCAGACCCAAAAAGAAGAACAGCAGGGCTATCTGCGGCAAAAACGAGCACACAGAGCCGAGACCCGCGAGGATCCCCCCGCAGACGAGATCTTTTATCCATTCGGAAGCTCCGAGCGAGCCGAGCAGATGCATCAGGGCATCGGCAAGAGTGCCGTTTATAAACGAATCCGCCAGCTCGCCGAGCCTCGTGCCGAGCGAGCCGAAGGTGAGATAAAACACAATCAATACCGCCGCCAGAAACAGCGGCACAGCAGCAAAGCGGTTGAGCAATATTCTGTCCGCGCGGCGGGAAAAATGCCCCCCGCTCCGTTTGCTTTTTCTGAGCGTCTTTTTGCAGACGCTGTCGGTAAACCTATATATATGCGAGACGGTCAGCAGTTCGCGATCGGAATTCTCCGTCTCGTTCGATGAAATCAGATTTTCAACTGCCTGCGCTTCGCTCTCTCTGAGCAGGTCACAGGCGCTTATGTCCCCTCGCATGAGCCGCAGAGTTTCGAGTCCCGTTGGAATACTCTTCTCTTTGCAGACGGGCGATATCAGCTCCGCTATCAGCTTCGCGCCGTCGGGTAAAAAATCATATCGCGGACTTGATATTTTCTCTTGAAGCGCGTTTTCGCACGCCGCGAGCAGTTCGTCAATTCCCGTATTTTCCGCCGCGCTGACGGGCACCGCACGGATGCCGAGCAGCTCGGCGAGGCGATTGTAATCTATCTTATCGCCGCGCTTTTCGAGCACATCGGTCATATTCAGCGCCGCAACCGTCGGCACGCCGAGGAGTTTAAGCTGAACGGTCAGATACAAGCTGCGCTCAAGATCGTTTGCGTCGATGACATTGATTATCAAATCGGGCTTTTCATTTATAAGAAAGCCGAGCGCCGCGCCCTCTTCGTCCGAGAGCGTGCGCAGAGAATATATCCCCGGCAGGTCAACAAGCTCCGCGCCGTGAAAGCTTTTTATTATTCCCGAGCGCTTCTCAACCGTCACGCCCGGCCAGTTGCCGACATGGCAGTCCGAGCCGGTCAGGAGATTAAAAAGCGTTGTCTTGCCGCAGTTCGGGTTGCCTGCGAGTGCAATGCGTATGCTCATCGCAGCACCGTCAGCCTTATGCACTTCGCCTGCGAGCGTCTGAGTCCGAGCTCGCAGCCGCGCACCGTGACCGTCACCGGGTCGCCGAACGGCGACGAGACGCCGGCGGTCAGCAGAGTCCCGGGAGTCAGCCCCAGATCGAGCAGCCGGCTGCGCCGCGCACCTGAGATAAGATTTGATTCGATATACCCGCTCTCGCCGGGAGCGAGCCTGTCGGCAGTAGTTGTCATATGCTCTCCGTTCCACCGCCGTAACGGTAAAATTATATTCCCACGCGCCCCGCTTGTCAACATCAACGCCGTGACGCGAATAATAATTGACTTATCACGCCGCAAGTGGTATTATTAGGCTGAGAGAAAGTGAAAATGATGGGCGTTTTTTCTGATATCCGTGCAATAATTCTATTGTATCGGACAGGTTTTTATTTTTATAAAACGCCGCCCCGAAGTTGACATAAATATAAAAAACAACTTTTTCAGGGAGTGAATTTGTTTGAAGGGTATCATTCTCGCCGGCGGATCCGGCACGAGGCTCTATCCTCTGACCATGGTTACGAGCAAGCAGTTATTGCCCGTATATGACAAGCCGATGATATACTATCCGCTGTCGACGCTCATGCTCGCGGGCATACGCGAGATACTGATAATCTCCACCATAGAGGACACGCCCAAGTTCGAGCGTCTGCTCGGCGA
The DNA here is from genome assembly GCA_002451755.1 of Ruminococcaceae bacterium UBA6855. GTDB lineage: Bacteria > Bacillota > Clostridia > Oscillospirales > Acutalibacteraceae > CAG-177. Next base: position 1,471 of record DKDF01000021.1, on the reverse strand, counting down.
CGGAAGCCAGTTCGGCTTAAAGCTCTCCTACGCCGTCCAGCCCAAGCCCGAGGGACTCGCCCAGGCGTTTATAATCGGCGAGGACTTCATCGGCGACGACAGCGTTGCCATGGTGCTCGGCGACAATCTGTTCTACGGCAACGGTCTCGGCCATCTGCTCAGAGAGGCGGCAAAGCAGCAGAACAGAGCGACTATTTTCGGCTACTATGTCGAGAACCCGCAGAGCTTCGGCGTTGTCGAATTTGACGATGACGGCGTGCCGGTATCGATAGTTGAAAAGCCCAAGCATCCGAAGTCGAACTACGCTGTAACGGGGCTCTATTTCTACGACAACAGGGTCGTCGAATACGCAAAATCGCTCAAGCCCTCCAAGCGCGGCGAGCTTGAGATAACCGACATAAACAAGATATATCTCGAAAACGGCGATCTTGACATCCGCCTTATGGGCAGGGGCTTCGCGTGGCTTGACACGGGCACCGTTGACGCACTGCTCGACGCGGCGAACTTCATCAAGACCGTTGAGCGCCTGCAGGGCATAAAAATCTCCGCACCCGAGGAAATCGCCTATAACATGCGCTGGATAAGCAAGCGTGCTCTGCTCGAATCGGCGGAGAAATACGGCAAATCCTCCTACGGTCAGCATCTGCTCAGCGTTGCCGAGGGCAAGATACTCTACACGAGCAATGATATAAGCGGCATCGGCGAGCGCCCGCGCTGGGGCATCGAGAGCGAGCAGGAGAAGCACTGACCGCCAGTAGCATTGTTATGAAAGGTAATGACGATATATGAAAAAAATTGAAACCCCGCTTGACGGCGCGTTTATTATCGAGCCGCAGGTTTTCGGCGATGTGCGCGGCTGGTTCTACGAGAGCTACTCGAAGCAGAAGATGCACGACATCGGCATAGACGTTGAATTTGTTCAGGACAACCGTTCTTTCTCGGCTCAGCAGGGCACGCTCAGAGGTCTGCACTGCCAGACTCCGCCCATGGCGCAGACGAAACTTCTCACCTGCCTGCGCGGCAGAATAATGGATGTCGCGGTTGACATAAGACGCGGTTCGCCGACATACATGCAGTGGACGGCGGTCGAGCTCAGCGGCGAGAACAAGAAGATGTTCTTCATCCCCAAGGGCTTCCTGCACGGCTTCGTGACGCTGACCCCCGATGTTGAAGTCTCATACAAAGTCGACGAATACTACGCCCCCGCAAACGACAGAAGCGTAAAATTCGACGACCCGGATATCGGAGTTGACTGGGGCGTAAAAGTGCCGATCCTCTCGGACAAGGATATGAAAGCTCCCCTGCTCAAGGACAGCGATATCGAATTCATCTATTAATAAAAACCAAAGCGGACAGAGTATATACCCTGTCCGCTTTAGTTTATGCTGCACCCGATAGGTGCAGCACATATATAGGAGATATGAGGTTATCAATATTAATTTTCTTCGCGGCGGAAAGTCAAGCAAGTGCA
>DKDF01000073.1 GCA_002451755.1 Ruminococcaceae bacterium UBA6855 | reverse complement strand
TCGGTGATGTTGCCCGCCTTTCCCAGTCAGACTTCAAGCACTGCGGCGCAGCTATTAAAAACTTGATTGTAAAGGGCGACTGTCACTTGCTCTTACTTTGCTATGGCTAAAGTGATAGACAAATCCCAACTCATCTGTCCCCGCCGCTCAACAATATAAAACAACGAACCGACCGCAACGGAAACCGCTGCGGTCGGTTTTTATATGATTTGATGTTGGTTGGGGTGGCAACTCCAATTACCTATCCGCCGTCAAAACGTCACGGTGAACTCGCTTCCCTCGCCGTAAACGGAGGAGGCGGAGACCTTGCCGCCGTGGAGCGCCGCTATCTGACCTACGAGCGAGAGCCCCAAGCCGAATCCGCTTTCGCGGCTACGGGATTCGTCCGCGCGGTAGAATCTGCCCCATATCTTTGACAGATCCTCTTCTTTTATCCCGATTCCGTCGTCCTTCACCGAGAGCGTAATGCCGCTGCTTTTCTTGAGCCTGACTTCGATGTGCCCGCCGTCTCTGCCGTATTTGACGGCGTTTGAGAGCAGATTTTCGAGCATCAGCGATATCAGCTGCGCCTGCGCGGGGATTACAATATTGTCTTCGATGTCCGCAGTGAGCGTGATGTTCTTCGCGGGGACAAAATCGGCGCATGTTTTTTTGACGAGCTCGCTTAAGTCGGTGTCCTCGAGCTTGTAGCGCTTGTCGCCCTGTTCGGTGCGCGAGAGCGTCAGCAGAGCCGTGACGAGCTTTGTCATCTTGTCCGTCTGCTCGTCTATAGACGAAAGCGCCTCGAGCATATCTTCCTCGCTCGCGTTGTCGGACAGTGCGTATTCGCATTCCGCCTTTATCACGGCGAGCGGCGTGCGCAGCTCATGCGAGGCGTCGGAGGTGAACTGCTTTTCGTTTTCGAACGAGGTTTGGAGTCTTGCGAGCATATCGTTGAAGGTCTCGGCGAGCGTGTATATTTCGCCCGCGCTTTTCTCCATCTCTATGCGCTTCGAGAGGTCGGTACCGTCGGTTATCTCGTGCGCCGAGCGGCAGATATTCTCGACCGGCTTCATAGTTTTGCGCGATATCAGATACGCTCCGACGGCGGCGATGACAATAAACGCCGGGAGAATATATATGAAAGTCCTGTTTATCGCGTCGAACGCGCTTTTCGCGGCGTCGGCGTTGATGAATCCGCGCACCCAGACCGGGGGATAGGTCGAATCGCTGCATATGAATTCAACTTTGAAAACCGTCCTGTCCGCGTTTGCGGGCAGTTCGACGTTCAGCGAGCTGACCTCGTCGCGGGTCAGACCCGCGTGTTCGAGCGCGATGTCAATCGCCTTCTCGCTGTTTATTCCGTCCTTGAACTCGGTGCTTTTGTAGACGGGGTCGCTGAGCTCGGACATCGCGGTGTCCGCCTCGTATTTGATTATCTTCCCCGAAAAGGCGTCAATTTCATATTCGTATTTGTTGAAATCGAGACGGGTGTCGTAATAATAATATTTGTTCCCGTCCGTCTCGAATGTTCCGACCTCGCCGTTCTTGAGATTCTCGCTGTTTATCAGCGCAGCAGGGGACTCGCCGTCGATATATCTGCCGCTTGAGTCAAAGACATTGCAGTAGACCTCGTCGACGAAAAAAGCAAAATCGTTTTCGATTTCGAGAATACCGTTCTTGTATTCTATCTCATCAACATTGCGCTCGACCGTGCTTATCAGCTCATTTTGCAGGCGTGAATCGGCGATCTGCGAGCCTGTTATCAGTATTCCGCCGATGCCGAGGGAGCTCACAACAGCGATAAGCAGCGTTATCCATACCGTTATCCGCAGCTTGAACGAGGAGCGGCGGCGAGCGGGTCTTATTTTTTTATTTGATGACATAGCCTGCACCCCTTACGGTGTGAATGAGTTTGATATCCTCGCCCTCGTCTATCTTCTTGCGGAGATATCGGATATATACGTCGACAACATTCGTGCCGCCCTCGTAGTCGTAGTTCCAGATGTGATCTTCAATTTTCTCGCGGCTGAGCACAACGCCCTTGTTCATCACAAGATATTGCAGCAGCTCATATTCCTTTGCCGAGAGCGATATCTCCCTGCCCGCACGTTCAACGCGTCTCGATGCCGTGTCGACTGTCAGGTCGCCGACGGAAATCACTCCCGTCTTTTCCCCATATTTTTTGCGCGTCATGACGCGCAGCCTCGCTGAAAGCTCGTCAAACGAAAACGGCTTTATCAGATAGTCGTCGGCTCCGATGTCGAGCCCCGTGACCCTGTCTTCGATGCTGTCGCGCGCCGTCAGAAACAGCACCGGCGTATTTATGCCGTGCGCCCGTATCTTTTTGACAAGCTCAAACCCGTTCATTATCGGCATCATGACATCGAACACCGCCGCGTCATAGTCGGTCGATGTTATCAAATCATATGCCTCGCCGCCGTCAAAACAGCTGTCCACGCTGTAACCGGCAGCCTTGAGCTGCTTTGTGATTATCCTGTTGAGGCTCTTCTCGTCCTCGGCAAGCAGAATGCGCATTGAATCACCCTCCGGTATAATTATACGGATTTTATCATAGCGTGTAAAGATTAAATATAGATTAGAGAATCGCGTATGGGTATAATCATAACCACTAGTAAACTA
>DKDF01000024.1:22487-29520 GCA_002451755.1 Ruminococcaceae bacterium UBA6855 | reverse complement strand
GGATTGATAAGCCGCTGGTCAAGTGCCAGCTTTCTGCCGTCGTTTGTGATCTTGAGCATATTATCCACTCTTGCATCAACCATACCGTTCCGCACCCTTTCGGCTCTTTCCGCAAGCCCCGCAACCATATCCCTTTGGATTTCAGAGGGCTTCACCGAGATGTTGTGAAAGATTGCTTTCGGTACGGGCAGGTCAAGCATATCCACTGTTTTGATGTCTGCGATTTCCTTGAACATCGCCATCAGTTCAGGCAGATTGTAGAAGCGAGCAAAGCGTGTTTTGGCTCGGTAGCCAGTTCCTTCAGGGGTTAATTCCACGGCGGTCACGGTTTCACCGAAGGTCGATGCCCACGCATCGAAGTGCTGGAGATTGTTTCTCACCAGCGTGTTGTACTGCAAGTACCGCTGAATGGTGTAAAGCTCGACCATCGAATTGGAGATTGGCGTTCCGGTGGCGAACACCGTGCCACGCCCTCCGGTCAGTTCGTCCAAGTACCTGCATTTCATAAAGAGGTCACTGGATTTCATCGCTTCGGTTTGGGCGATGCCGCCCACATTCCGCATTTTCGTATAGAGGAAAAGGTTCTTGTAGTAATGGCTCTCGTCTATAAAGAGCCTATCCACACCCAGCTCCTCAAAGGTCACAACATCGTCCTTTTTGGACTGGTCGTTGAGCTTATCGAGCTTCTGTCGGACGGCTTTCTTCGTGCGCTCCAGTTGCTTTACGGAGAAGTTATCTCCACGGTTCTTTTTCAGTTCCGCAATCCCCTCCGTCACTTCATCAAGCTGCTGTTCAAGGATCGCCCGCTGCCGTTCAATGGACATCGGTATCTTCTCAAACTGCGTATGCCCGATGATAATGGCGTCGTAGTCGCCGGTGGCAATTCTGCCGCAGAACTTTTTACGGTTTTTGGTTTCAAAATCTTTCTTCGTTGCCACTAAGATATTGGCAGACGGATAAAGCTGCAAAAACTCTGCCGCCCACTGCTCCGTGAGGTGGTTGGGCACGACAAACAGGGATTTGCTGCACAAGCCGAGCCGTTTGGATTCCATCGCTGCGGCGACCATTTCAAAGGTTTTTCCTGCGCCTACGGCGTGTGCGAGAAGTGCATTACCGCCGTAGAGGATGTGCGCCACCGCATTTCTTTGATGCTCCCGAAGCTCAATTTCGGGGTTCATACCGCTGAAAACGATATGACTTCCGTCGTACTCACGAGGACGCAAGCTGTTGAATTTATCGTTGTAAAGGCGGCAGAGCCGTTCTCTGCGCTCAGGGTCAGACCAGACCCAATCCTGAAAGCCTTGCTTGATCAGCTCCTGCTTTGCCTGTGCGATTGCTGTTTCCTTCTTGTTCAGGATGGCTTTCTTTTTGCCGTCTGCGTCCTCCACATAGTCAAAGATGCGGACATCCTTCAGGTTCAGCGTTTCCTCGATGATCTTATAGGCGTTGATACGCTCCGTGCCATAGGTGCTGTACGCCTTCACATTGCTGCGGTCATAGGATTTGCCCTCAATGTTCCATTCGCCGGTATAGGCGGAGAAGTGAATCTTGATATTCCACTGTGCGTACCTCGGTGTCCCCAAGAACTCGAACATAAATTGTTCCACAATATCCGAGGGCAGCCAAGTTGCACCAAGGCGAACAGCAATTTCGCTGGCTGTAAGGTCTTTCGGCTGTACCCGTTCCAGTGTTTCCACATTGACGGTGTAATCTTCGGGATAAAGCTGTGCGGACTTTTTCGCAACCGCCAACTTCTCACGGACATTGCCGGAAAGGTATTCGTCCGCCATCAGGTATTTTGTCTGTGTTACATCGCCGTATCCATACAACGGGTTTAAGAAGATGACACCCTTCAAATCCGCAAAGATTTCTTCCTCGGTTTTTCCGGTCAGCTCACACATATATTCCATATCCACACAGGCTTTTTCGCCCATAGAAACGGCGAGTGCTTCACTGGCAGTATCCACCGATGTGACCGGCGTGTGCGGCTTGATGGTGCGCTTATAGAACATATCCGCCTTGCGTTCAAGCTGTCCTTCATCGCTCAAAACTTCAAGAGCAGATAGCAGGAAAAAGGAGCTGTCCTGTGAGAAGGCAGAGATGTTGGCACGGCTGTTGATAAGTCCGTACTGCTTGGAAAAGGTATCGTAAAGAGCATTTAATCGCTCCTGCTCCGCTTTAATTTCTGAGTCGGGGTAATCCTCCGTCTGCAATTCAATCAGCCGTCTGACCGAATCTCGGATACGGATCATACCCTTAATGCGGTTCTCTGCGGTAGCCGATACCTCCACCGGAGCCATACGGCTGTTTTCTCGGAAGTAGATTTTATCGTCCAGCACCGTATAGGAGAAGTTGCGAACGGTGGGATCTGCGGGAATGGAATTGTCCTCCTCTGCAAGCTCATCCTCCACCTCATATGCAGTCAGCTCACCGTGAATATTGGAAACGGCTTCACTGAGTTGCTCGGCAAGGTCTGCCCCCTCGTAAGGGACGCAGGTGGCTTCGGAACCGAAACGCCCCGACACCATTTTCATCTCTCCGAGTATCATTTCGGGATGCTCAACAAAGTAGCTGTTCATCAGGATACCGTTTTCATCCGTGCCGAGCTGTACCCAGTCCGGCTCTATATCCACAATGCGGTCACGCTTTTGCAGGATCAGAATATCCGACACGACCTCCGTTCCGGCGTTGCCCTTAAAGGTGTTGTTCGGTAAACGGATAGCGCCGAGCAGGTCGGCTCTCTGTGCGATATACTTGCGGACGGCGGAGTTTCCCTTGTCCATTGTGCCTTTGCTCGTAATGAGCGCCATTACGCCGCCCGGACGGAGTTTGTCCAAGGATTTGGCAAAGAAGTAGTCGTGGATGAGGAACTTATGCTTGTCGTATCGCTTGTCAGGAACTTTGAAATCCCCGAATGGTACATTGCCCATAACGGCATCAAAGAAGCTGTCGGGGAGGTTGGTTTCCTCAAAGCCCTGTACAGCGATAGAGGACTTTTGATATAACTGCTGTGCAATGCCGGCAGAAATCGTGTCCAGTTCTACACCGTAGATTTTGCTTTCTTTCATTTCTTCCGGCAGCATACCGATAAAATGCCCGATGCCGCAGGACGGTTCCAAGATGTTGCCCTCACGGAAACCGAGCTGTTTCATCACCTTATACACGGCTTTTATAACCGTGGGCGGCGTATAAAAAGCGGTCAGGGTGCTTTCCCTTACGGAAGCATATTCCTCCGGTGACAGGATGTTTTTGAGCATCCCATATTCGGTTCGCCAAGAGTCTGCCCGTTCGTCAAAGACTTCGGGAATACCGCCCCAGCCCACATATTTGGAGAGGATGATCTGCTCGTCGGGTGTGGCAAAGCGGTTTTCTTCCTGACACATTTTCAGAACGGTAATCGCCGCATAGTTGCGGTGAAAACGCTCCTTCTTGTTGACCTCTGCAACCTCGTGAGCAGCAAGGTCAAAGGTATGACGGTCAGCCATAGGGATTTCGGGATGAATGTCAAAGGTCTGTACCCGGCTTTTCTTCGGGCGCTCCCAAGCGGGTGCAAGGGGTGCTTCTACCTGTGCTAATTCTTCTTCGGAGAGGTAAACAAGGTCATCAAAGGAAAGCGCCTGCAATCCCTTTTCGGTCAGTTCTTCAATGGAAGCATACTGCTCACTGCGGACGACTTTTCCATCCACAAGGGTTTCAATGCGAAAATCTACAAGATTGACTCTTGCCTGTATTTCGTGCTTGTCGTCCTCAGTCGTGGTGTAGGCAACACCCACATTGGTAAGGTCAGTGTAATCCGCACCGTCCTCCTGCTGGTATTCCTCACGGCAGAAATCATCAATGAGCCGTTTTGCCTTATCCAGTGCAGTGTCCGTCAGATAAGGGCTGTCGATAATCTCAAAGCCCTTGGGCGTTGGATCAAGCTGTGCAATAAAGTCGTGCGGGATGGTACTGCCGTCCCTGCCCTGATACAAAACAATGCTCATCGGGACACCGTAGTAGCTTTCCTCCTTGATGTCCTTCTCGAAACTATAAGGGCTGGTGTATTCGATGCTTTCACCGACCTTGCCGTCCGTGCCGAGATAGTCGATCCTGCCGATAGGTTTGGACTCGATAGGCGCTTCCTTCGTTGTGGAAACCACGGTGCGGGTAATGCGTTTACCGTCCTCCAAAGCGTTGACCGCTACATCGTACCCTCTGTCGGTCAGCATTGTAAGATAGGTTTCCAAGCGGTGCTGCGGAAACCCCACCATAGGGACGCGGGTGTTGTGATCGACGGCACGGGTCGTCTGCGTCAAGTCAAGGGCTGTCCCGACGACCTCAGCGTCCTCGGCATAGGCTTCAAAGAAGTCACCCACCTGATACAGAAAAAGGCTACTCGGATTGTCTGCTTTGGTTTTAAGATACGCCTGATAGAACTCCGGCAAAGCAGCATCCTTTGGCTTTTCTCTTTCTGCCGCCTGTTCGATACGCTCCACAACGCTTTGCGGCAAGTCCTGCACATAGTAGGTGATCTCACCTTCAGGGGAGATATGGGCAATGTTCTGATAATCTCCATTGACTTCTACGGCACGGTTCCAAACGGTCAGTCCGTTGCCGAGATAGCCCATCCCGATGTCATACTCGACCTCTTTTTCTTCGGGCTGTTTTTTAACGACCTTCAAATGGTCATTCAGCGGGTTCTCCTGCACCTTGCTGTCGAATTCAGCTCTCGTCATTTCCTTGTTGAAAAGCGGAAACCGCGTATCATAGAGCATTACACGCTCATCATCAAAGGACAGGATTTCATACTCGTTTGCTCCGAGATAGACGGTGCTGCCGAGATGGTACCCATATTGCTCATTTTTCGGCTCTGTCTTTTCGGACGGTGAGGTAGACAAGATTTCTCTGTTCCTTCGTTCCTCGGCAAGTGCTGCACGGCGTTCCTCCTGCCTTTGCAGCCACGCAGGGTACTGTGCCTTTTCCTTGGGGTTCAGGTAACGGTCGAGTTTTATCAGCTCGGCAATACGCTTCTCCACCTGACTCCATTTCAGGTCGATATGAGGTTTATCGCTTCCGATGCCTTTAGAAATACGGATGCCCTTGCCGTCGTGTTGCTCATCAATACCGGCTCCGACAATTACGGGATAAGCGCCGCCCCAACCGTATTCATTTTTCAGAAAATCTGCGTTTTCCTTTGCAGACAGACTCTTTTGGAACTGCTCATAGATTCGCATTTTCCCCTCAGAGATGCCGCTGCCACGGGTGAGAACAGCGTCGATGATCTCCTGAGAAAAAGTAAAAGCAGAGGGCTTTCGTTCCTCTGCTCCTGCTGTCATCAAGCTCAACTGCCCGTCGATGGACGGCAGCGGCTTCGCCGTGTCGTAAAGCTCACCCAAGAGCCGCATTGTCTCAAAGTGCTGGGCGATCACGCCCCAGTCATAGAAGCTCTGCTTGGTGCGGGAGAGATAGCTACCCTCCCAAAGCTGCAACACATTCTGATAGGTCTTGTAGCCGCACCGTCTGCCATCGCTCAGGATGACCTCGGTGTAGTCGTTGTTGAAAATGCGCTTGATATAAGAAATACGGGCGTTCTCATCAGCGGTAGCTTCAAAGAATGCCCGTATCTCGTCTTTGCTTGCTTTCAGGTGCGGCGTGGTGCCGAGGATTTCACGAATCGTATCATCGCCGCCGAAGAACGGCAGGCTTTTATCCTCGTGGCTTCGGTCGTAATAGTCTAAGCGAAGATTACTTCCGCCATCACGATCTCCTGCACTCGGTTCCGGATGCTGTTCATCTTCCGAACCCAGCTCATCATATCCGTCGCTTTCAGGCTCTCCGTCACGCCCTCCGACGCTGCCATCTGCTCCGTCAGCTTCTGCTCCAGCTCGGTCGCTCTCTGCTCCGTATCGTTCAGGTGCTCGTTCAGCGTGCAGCTCGTCAACAGGTTGTAGTAGCGCACCTTGTGATGCTCTTTCAGGAACTTCTTCCGCATCCGGGAGTACCTGCCCATCGACAACTCCGGCTGCTCCGGCATTGTCAGATTGGGAAGCAGATAGTCCCCCTGCCTCGTGTAAGTGATCTCGTTCATCATCAGGACTCCTTTCGGTTTTGTTTTCTTTATTGTAATCAACACTGCGGCTTTCCGCAATGATGCGATTTTGACGATCAAGAGCGAGGATGGTGCGGGAGATCTCCGAAAGCCCCATCTCCGCAATATCACTGGTAGCATAGCCGAGAGCGTTCAGTGTGGCGGGGGTCGTGAAATTCACCACATTCCGAAGATCATCAGGTTCAAAGTATTCTCCGGCATCAATGCCAAGGCGAGTCATCATCATATAGGCGATGCTGTTGCGAACAGCCGTTTTGAAAATGTTGGTGATTTCTTCTTCGGATATGCCGTCCAAGAAGCTATCCTCCACGCTGTAAAGAAGATCGGTAAGATAGTCGGGGATGTTGTCCTCTACGGCGTTTCTCGCCGCCGACTCGATGGCAACGGCAAGAGTTTCCTTATCGTCCAACTCACCAAAGGTGCTTTCCAGCGTGTCGATCACCTCTGCCGTGTACTCGTCTCGCATTTGCCAAATGGGAACTCTGCGGGAAAAGCGGCTTCCGTGGGTATCGGAAATATCAAAGTAGTGAACAAGCCGCTGGCGTCGTCTGTCGGCATCCTCAAAGGCGGCGATGCCGTGTGCCCCACGATTGACCCAACGCCCGAACTTCTTATTCCAGTCGTCGATCTGAAGAACAGCGGTGGCGTCCGGTCGCTGTGCGTGTACCAAAAGCTGCTCGTCAAAGCGCAGACGGTAGTTGTAGCAGGCAGAGCGCAGGAATGCTTCCCAGCTTGCAGGGGTTGCAACGACCGTTTTGCAGGTTCGGTTATACAGCTCCGAGATTAAGTCGTATTTTCGTGCCATCGGCAGACACCTCCTTATCGTTCATAGTCTTTTGGTTTGATAGCTTTGCCGTTCTCGTCATAGCTCTTGGGTTTAGCGGCAATGGAGTCCCGTCGGATCATAGAACCGGCAAGCATCGCCTGCTCCTGCGCCTTGCTGAC
>DKDF01000024.1:19514-22346 GCA_002451755.1 Ruminococcaceae bacterium UBA6855 | reverse complement strand
GACGGGAGTATGGAATAGCACATCGGCGGCAGAGGCGGCTCTTTCGGAGCATAGGTACAGCCGCTTTGCTCCATACGCTCGGCAAATTCGCAGATGTGAAAGAGATTGCGTCCAACCTCCAAATGATAATCGTCAATATAGCGGCAGGGATAGCTTCCCGTCTTGCCGTTACGGTCGGTCACGATGATGCGCTCACCATCTGGGATACGGAACAGCTCTTTATAGTGGCTGTCAATAAAGCGAATATCCCGATTGGCTTCTTCGATATGCTTATCCAGCCATTCCTTCACATAACAAAAGCAGTAGAAGTTATAGTCACCCCGGACTGGGATACAGCGAAGCAGAAATGCATACTTCTCGGTATCGGCTCGAAAGCCGAACTCCGTGGTGTAGTTGCCCTGCATTTCGCTGTCTTTATTTGCCCGTCCAAACGAGCGCATAGCGACACTATTTTGGAGCAGTCCGTATTCCTCTGAACGCATGGCGTTGATTACATCGTCCAAATCCTGCTTGAACTCATCGCTTTTCAATTGCAGGCGGGTATCAAACCAAGTGGTGTAAAACAAGTTGTCGTTAGAACCGAAGTCCCCTCGCAGATGTCCGATGTTGCCGGTCTGTCCCTGAAGCTGAGAGCTTTGAGCATAGCTGTATTTGCGTTCGGGAATGGTCATTGGGCGCAGTGTGAAATCAGCCATTATCGCTCACTCCTTTCTTGGCGTGTTCTTTGTTTCGGGATGTCAAAGCCGTAAATGGCGGCGATCTCATCCCCAAGTCGCCGAGTCAGTCGTGTAATATCGGCTCGTGTGGCTTTGCCGTGATAGATTTTATCTCTCAGGTTCTTCATCTGCGTTTCGGGAACGCCGTCTTTGAACACTCGGTAGAGATAATGGTTTGTGCCGTCGTGGTGGGTCGCATCGGCACGAAGGTCGCCGTACTTATCTACATACCATTCGGTATAGTCGGTATCGGCGTACAGGCAATCTCGGATGTTGCCGGAGAGAATATCCCTGTAGCCCATCACTCTGCCGTTCCATTTGCCGATGTCACCGATAACAATGATTGGCTGGGAGAGCTGCACATTCAGGTTCACCCGTTCATCGGAGAGATAGTCGTCATTGGTTTCTACCATCCACTCATAGAGTCCCTGCTCATCGTTAGGGTCATCGTCCAGCTTGTTGGCTTCAAGAAAAGCCTTATAGTCCTCTCGCCAGTCGTCCACATCAAAGCTTCGGTTGCTCCAAATGATGTGGCGGTCACTCACTCGTGTCGCTCGGCTCATTCATCCCACCTCCCAAATAGGAGAAAAGGCGGTTCTTTACGACATGCTCCTGAAGCTCGATGATGACCGTCATATCCGGCACAGTCACATCAGGGATTTTCAGAATCGTCGACAAAGTCAGTGACTTCAAAGCCTTTTCGGTTTTGCAGCCGGCATCAAAAAGTTTTGTCATAACTTTTATTTTCTGCTGTAAGCCCTGTTCGGCTGTGGTTTTCCTTGTTGGCATAGATATTTACCCCCCTATCTTAGGAAACACCGATAATGATAACGATATTGTCATCATTATCGGCACTGCGGGAATACTCAGGAAAAAGTGACTGCACACGCTGCCTTGCTCTACGAATCGTTTCAAAGCACGGAAGTCCGTAAGCCTTGTAATTGAATGCTAAGTCATTGAGTGGAAGTTTGCCAGCGCAAAGATAGTCCGCATATCGGTCATAGTAATGCATAAAAAGTATCATATCGTCGAACCTTGCTCTCGGGCAGTCTTTTAAAACGGAAAGCACACGGCTCTCCACGGTTTTTAGTCGATCCATCTATATCACTCCTTATAAAAGGGGCAGAGTTTAGCTCTGCCCCACAGACAATCAAATTACTTTTTCCTATTCTTAATCTGCAAGAAAACAAATCCGCCAACAATAACAACTACCAATACAATAGCTACAATAGTTTTAAGTTCCATTAATTACCCTCTTCTTTCTTTTTATTTTTAAATCTGAGAAAACTACTCGCAGCAATTCCCAGCGTGGACAGTCCTATAAGCGTGAGTACAAGCGATAAATTATCGGGTTCTCCAGTGTTGGGCGTTTCACGCACCACATTGTGCATCTCCACAATAGTAGTGGCACCACTCTTAACTGTTGCCGTTTTATCATCAGGCAAAACATACATAGAAGAAGCGAAATTATTCATCTCAGATACGGTATAGTCTCCAATACGAAGCCCCTCTATAAAAATCTCGCCATTCTCATCGGTTTCAAGGATAATCTCATAACCGTTTGCACCAGTAATGCGGAACGCAAAACCCTTGACCTTACCATCAGATGAGGTCTTAACAATCTTCAGGTTGCCACGCATCACCTCATTGATAAAGCCGACACCCGCTTTGTTTTCGACATCATAAGTCTTGCCGTCTGTGTCGATCACCACCTCATACACGTCAGTATCGAGAACAAAGCCATCCGGTGCTTTGGTTTCCTTGATAAAGTAGCGACCGTAGAACAGGTCGTTCATTCCATATTCGCCGATTTCTTTTTCAGTCAGTGTGCCGAGCAGTTCGTCGCCTTCGTCCAGCTTACTATTATTATTGCTGTCCTTGTAAACCTCAAATACTGCTCCAGTCAGCTTGTTATCGGGATACTCGGAATCCACCTTGGTCAGATGAATGTTGCCACGGCCATACTCGTTGACAATCTCAATCTCTACGACCTGACCGTCTGTGCCAATCGTCACAGGATAGATAGTATCATCCAGCACGAAGCCTGTGGGCTGTTCAATCTCACGGACATACCAAGTGCCGCAAGGGATATTCTCAAAAGAAAAACTACCATCTT
>DKDF01000024.1:0-19462 GCA_002451755.1 Ruminococcaceae bacterium UBA6855 | reverse complement strand
GTGGTAGTCATCAGAGCGTTTTCCTTTGTAAACTCGCCGTCATCCGTGCGAAACAGCCCAATCATCGCACCGCCGAGAGCGTTGCCGTCCTCATCAACCTTCTTGCCGGAAACAGAACCATAAATCAGGTCATTTTTGATTGCTTTACCATCATTGACAGCAATCTTTACGACCGCCGTATCCTGACCGACATACTCAAAAATTATAGGATACTTAGCGTCAGAAAGCTTGTAGTGGCTATCTGTAGCAAGTTCCTGCACATAGTATCTTCCATAAGGAAGGTCTGTCTTAATTGTTGCCGTTCCATCCTCATTGAGAGAAACAATCTCGATAAGACCATCTGCGGGAATAAAGGTGCCGCTAGTCGATACGATTTCTTCGGCAGAAAACAGCCCAAAGGTAATATTCTTCATCTCACCGTTTGTGCCGATATCGAAGCGTTCATTCTGCTCAATGGACTTCACAAGACTGATTTCCACCTTCTGACGTTCGTTTTCGAAAGAAGTCGCAGTTTCGGTCACAGCCACATTCTGACCGGCATAGACAAGCTCCACGAAACAGGATTCAGGATTGAGAACCATACCGTTAGGAGCAGTGACTTCGCGCACCTCATATTCACCAAGGTAGAGTTCACAGCTCATAGCTATTCCATTTTCATCGGTAATAATGGTATCAACAACATCTCCCTTATGATTTCTGACGGTACCATCAGGGGTAATAATATCCTCTGCGGCAACGACCTCATAGACCGCACCAGGAAGCCCACGCTTTTCGTACTGCGGCTGATATATGATGGGTAGTTCATTGCCACTTTCATCTATGCCTCCTGAAACAGAAACCCCAAAGAACACTTCTCCCGTCTTTTCTACTGCAATTGTGCCCTTCTGTGCAAAATTCTTTTTATTTACTTTTATTATTGTAACCCCACTTTCTTCTATAGAGTTTTCCTGTGTCACGTCAAAATAAATAGGTGTTTCATCAAGTACATATCCATAGGGAGCCTGCACTTCAACAATGGAATACCCCCTGCCGTAAGGCAGTTTTTCAGGTGTAATCAGTGAACCCTCATCATCGGTATAGAACACATCAATATTGGTCGATGTCGGATAGGTGAAGGTCATTGTCACAGGATTCCCGTCCGGGTCATAAATCTTGAATCCTGCACCTGCATAAGGAATGGTCTTACCGGTTTCTGCGTCCTGCTTCACGATTTTGATAAAGCTGTTGAAGGGAGCGTTGTTGATGAGATAGCGATAGGTCGCCCCATTCTGAGAAATGAACACATCAAAGTCGGGCATCAGCTCTCTGCCTTCCCAGCCGGACACCTGATGTACGGTGTAGATGCCGTAAGGCATATCCTTTGTCTGTGCAAAGCCGTTTTCGTCACAGGTGAGATAGTCACGCTCGGTATCCTTTGCATTATCATAAGAGCCTGCGGCTTTCAGGTACACGGCAAACTCAGCGCCATTTTCGGGTGTTTCGATCTGCGTATCGCCGTTATCGGTGTGCTTGATGATGGCAACATTGCCCTTTGCGACCTGCTCGGTCACATCATTTGCCGTCTGATTATGCTCCACAGTATAAAGTTGCGGCTCTGCGCCGACCTTATGGATGGTGGTATCAAGCAGATAACCCTCTGACGGAGTGATCTCACGCACCGTCCAGTCATCATCGCAGATATATTCCTTGGTTACGAACTGTCCGTTTTTGTCGGTGGTGTAGGTATCCACAAGCGTTTCGCCCTTATAGATGCCATAGACCGCACCGGCAAGAGAAGCATCACCCTGCGCCGTACCGGTTTCAGCGTCGCTCTTGGTAACGGTCACAGAGAATTTCTTCAGAATGTTGAGGAAGCTACGATTTGTGACCTCGTTCCAGCGGATAGGCGCAGACTGCGCTTCGGGAACGACATAGCGAACAGCAGTGTCCACTTCCTCCACGGTATAAGGAGCAGCGCCGGAGATGAGGACATCTTCAAAAGTCGCCACGCCGTCCGCATCAGTCACGGCATATTCGTCCACAGCAATGCCCGAGAGCGATGTACCGTAGAGGTGGAAGGTCACGCCCTCGTTGAGGTTATCTTCCGAAGACTTTATAATTTTTAAATCTCCACGTCTGAGCTTATTATTAAAAGTCACTATAGCTGTTTTTCCTGATACAACAGTTACATGATGAGACTCCTGTGGCTCATATTTGTCATAGCTCATTTCGGTCACGCTATAGTCACCAGGCATTAGATTGTCGATCTGTATCTCGCCCTTAGAATTTGTCTTAACTGTCTGATTAACGCCATTACCTATAACAGTAAAGGTAATATTTTCAATATGACCGTCTTCAGAAGTCTTTACAATCTTAGCAGAACCATAGGATACATTTAAATTAACAAACCCTTGTACAAGATCATCAACCTCTTGCACATATGTTACAAGGTCCTGTACACCTTCACCCGGCGCATAAACTCCATCGCCCCATACGACAAGACCTTTTCTCTGTGAATCGTTTTTCTTAGCAACAATTGTAATCGGTGATGATGGTGCTTCTGATGAAGTAACAATCAGATTTCTTCCGCTGACTTTAATCTGAACCCCAAAAGAACCACTGGAAAAAGTGTAATCCTGAAGGACATTGTTAGTATCTGTAAGTGTGGCAGTATAAGAGTTCCCGTCCCACTTAAGTTCAATATTCTGGGCTCCATCAATTGTAGCAGAGCAAAAGGACGGCAATTTCGTATGTCTCTGAACCCTCTCAACAATATGATTATAATAGTTCAATATCTCTGAGCGAAGTGGATTGTCTGCCCGTATATAGTCAAGAACTGAACTACAATTCTTTGGAGCAACATGGTTAAACTCCGCATCGCGCTCACCAACGATAGTTTCCCATATTAAAAGCTGCGTGGCTGTAGCATTGGAAAGTTTCGCTGCATCCTCTGAATTCTGTGAACGCCATGATGTGCTTATAGTTCCAGTATAGCCATACTGTAGAATGCGCCCTATAATTAGCTTAACATTTTCCCCAGAAATCGTCTTATTGTATTTATCTGGATAATTATCCCAATATGTTTCATTGGTCGAAGATAATCTATCTCCGCTTTTCACCATGGTACTGGGTTCGATACAGTAACATATTTTACCGTTATATGAACCCATTGAATAAACCGTAAGATACTTTCCTTTCTGAAAGAACCAACCGTTCATAAGTTTTATATCATCATGTCCCCATGTGGTTGTACTATAATTAGCATCACCCTCGCGGGGGAATGAAACCAAACACACTTCCGCCTGCTCACCTTTAGCAAAGGCTTTAGTTATACCAAGTCCCAAAAATGCGGAAAGGCACAACGCGGCAGAAAGCAGTCCTGCAATCCAACGCTTAAACGAATGTGTTTTCATTTTGTTTTTACCTCCTAAAAAACAAGAAACACACCATATGATACGATGTGTCTAAACAAATTTATTTAATTTGATAATCTGTTTTATATTTTTGACCCGTTAAAAATTTGTTTTTTTGCCAATGGCCTTAACCTCTATTTTCTATTTGTCTCGAGCCTGTTGGGTTATTTTGAAACTTTTTTACTACCCGAAAAACAGGGGCGAGCCTATTCGTGATGTGCAAGGCATTGTCTGCCAATCGCAAAGTACAAATATATGTTCAGAGCTTGCCCTTTTTCACATTTCTTCTCAATTATTCAACCACGCCGACCATTTAACATTGGCTTTTCCACAAATTCAAATGCAGAACTCTTATTTGCTTAAGTAAGATAGAGTTTAATTTAAAACAGATTGTTTTTCGGTTAGTATGTGGTAGTTATAAAGGGGATAGAGTGTGAGAAAGGGGAAGTCACAACAAACATACTCCTTTTCTAACGGCTGTCCCGCTCCGTGCGCTTTCGCATAAAATCAGCATAATATTTGAGTGCTTTTACAATATATTCCTCTGTCTGATCTAACGGAACACTTTTGGGTATAAGACTTCTTACCCTATCTCCTCGAATAATAAAGCGCTCGCGCTGATTGGGCTTTTGCTCGGTCATGATAGCTGTAATTGCTTCCGGTGTAAGTTTTCCCTCTTCGAACATTTTTCTCATGCGAATAGATTGATCATGGGACGGAGTACATTGGTTCATGTCAATTTCATCAACAATCGCCCGCTGGCAGTCCTCATCCAAATATGAAAGTTCCACAGCTGGACGCATCTTAATTTTTCCCTCATCTACAAGTTCAAGCAATTCAGAGACAAGATTTGTAAGACGAATATACCGACGAACTTGTTCTCGACTTTCGCCAACTTCATTTCCGAGTATATCTCTTGACTTTGCTCCATTTAACTTGTGCTCCACTGGTGCACAAGTTAAATCCATGCGTTTTCCTTGCCTGTTCATCGCTTCAAGTCGCATCTTGTAAGCAAAGGCTTTCTCTGACGGTAGTATCTGCGAACGTTGATAGTTACTCTCTACCATAAGAACGGTCGCAGCATCACAATCAAGGTCTACAATCTCGCAGCGGAGGGATTCGAACCCGGCAAGCTCACAAGCTCTTTTTCGTCTGTGTCCTGAGACAAGTTCATATCTGCTATCCTCTTTTTGACGAACAGTAGCCGGAGTAATAACTCCTCGTTTCTTTACACTCTCCACAAGCTGTATCATATCTTCATCATCGCGCACCTTAAACGGATGTTCGGGAAAATCGTCAATCTCTATTAATGGAATATCCCGTATTTTGCTAAGCTTTGCATCATCTCGTTCCTCCTGTGTAGAAAACAGATCATCGAGCATATTCGTGGGTAACGTGAAGTCGCTCTTTCTTTCTGTCATCAGCTAACACCTCCTTTGTAAAGTCTGCATAAGCTTTTGACACGATACTGTTTGGTTCATATGCATATATGCTTTTCCCTTTTGAGGATACTTCGGCAGCTTTCACGGCAATGGGTATGCTCGTCTTATAGATTTTAATGTAACTTCCAAAATGATTTCGTAATGTTTCTACGGTACTTTTTGCAAGATTTGTTCTTCCATCTACAAGTGTCAGTAAAACACCGTCTATATGCAGATTGGGATTAGTATGCTTTTTTACTTTTGCAATTGTCGCTAAAAGCTGTGTCATACCTTTGGCGGGCAAATACTGTGCTTGCACGGGTATAATTACGCTATCTGCCGCTGTGAGAGCATTAAGCGTTATCATGCCAAGCGAGGGCATACAATCTATAAGTATATAGTCATATTTGTCTTTCACCTGGTCAAGATAACTTTTCATAATACGTTCTCTGTTCATCGCAGTAACAAGGCTCATTTCTGTCGAAGCAAGTTCAAGATTCGAGGGAACAAGATCAACTTTTTCCTTGTGATTGAGCATACCGACAAGCGGATCCTGCTGTTCTTCTCGCATCACCGCCAACAGTTTATTGGCCAGTGTATGCGTTAAGCTGTCCGTATCTTGCCAACCGAGGCAAGTAGTTAAATCTCCTTGCGGGTCTGCATCAACAAGAAGTACTTTTTTATCCTGCATAGCAAGACCTACTCCAAGATTTACCGCAGTAGTTGTTTTGCCCACACCGCCCTTCTGATTACATATCGCTATGGTTTTACAGTTTGGCATCTTCGCTTTTCCTCCTTCTTATAAATTTGGATCATTAGACCATCAAAACACAGGCATATGTCCTATGCTTTGATAGCTGCATTTAATTCGATCTCATCCCCCAAAAACATAAAAGGAAATCAATAGGCGTTCGGCTGCTGACCGAACTCATAGGAATTTCACCTCTGCCGGGTACTCCGCCAGCCCCTTAGGGAAGTATCATTGTCCCTTAATCGTTTCATCGCCTTATCCGTAGCAGTCGGATATTTCTGAATGGCTCGGAATCGCTATCAACCTTTCTTTCCGTAATAACCTCTATGGTAAGGAAGTTCTTGGCGCGCCTTCATTCGGCTGAGACTTTTTTGTCTCCGATCAGGAATGTACCTATTGAATGTGTATTCAATTGTCAAGGTTCACAAGGATAATAATTTATCCCTCAATAGGTAGGCAGCGAGAAGACCTATTTGTGGACTACCTAAAGCAAAAAAGTTTGTAAACTTTTTATGAACGAAAAAAGCCGTTGCTTTCAGGTTAAAAGCAACGGCTAAAATCTATCTATTCATTGTAAATAAAAAATAACGGTCACACAATTCAGAGAACTGTGTGACCGTATTCTTAAGCTATATTGCTATGCTAAAAGCCCCAAACTTGTGATTAGTGCTTTTTGCGAATAGCTGCCTGTGCTGCGCTGAGGCGTGCGATCGGCACGCGGAAGGGCGAGCAGGAAACATAATCAAGGCCGATGTCGTTGCAGAACTCGACGGAAGTCGGGTCGCCGCCGTGCTCACCGCAGATACCGCAGTGGAGCTTCGGGTTGACGGGCTTGCTCAGGGAGATGGTCATCTGCATGAGCTTGCCGACGCCGTTCTGATCAAGCTTTGCGAACGGATCGTTCTCAAAGATCTTGGTGTCATAGTAAGCGTTGAGGAACTTGCCTGCATCGTCACGGCTGAAGCCGAAGGTCATCTGAGTCAGGTCGTTGGTGCCGAAGCAGAAGAAATCAGCCTCAGCAGCGATCTCGTCAGCGGTGAGAGCCGCTCTCGGGATCTCGATCATGGTGCCGACCTCATACTCAAGGTCAATGCCGGCAGCCTTTATCTCAGCGTCAGCAACCTCGACAACGATCTTCTTGACGAACTTGAACTCCTTGACGTCGCCGACAAGGGGAATCATGATCTCGGGAACGATCTTCCAATCGGGATGCTTCTTCTGAACGTTGATAGCAGCGCGGATAACAGCAGCGGTCTGCATCTTTGCGATTTCGGGATATGTGACAGCCAGACGGCAGCCGCGGTGACCCATCATCGGGTTGAACTCATGGAGAGAAGCGATGATAGCCTTGATATCCTCAACGCTCTTATGCTTTGCAGCTGCAAGAGCCTCGATGTCAGCCTCCTCGGTGGGAACGAACTCATGGAGAGGCGGATCAAGGAAGCGGATGGTGACCGGCTTGCCTTCGAGGGTCTCATAGAGCTTCTCAAAGTCGCCCTGCTGATAGGGAAGAATCTTCTCAAGAGCTTCTTCTCTCTCTTCAACAGTGTCGGAGCAGATCATCTCGCGGAAAGCAGCGATTCTGTCAGCCTCGAAGAACATGTGCTCTGTACGGCAAAGGCCGATGCCCTCTGCGCCGAGCTCAACAGCCTTGGCTGCATCGCGCGGAGTATCTGCGTTGGTGCGAACCTGAAGGGTTCTGTACTTATCAGCCCAGCCCATGATTCTGCCGAACTCGCCTGCAATGGAAGCGTCAACAGTCGGGATGATGCCGTCATAGATGTTACCGGTGGAGCCGTCGATGGAGATGAAGTCGCCCTCATGGAAGGTCTTGCCTGCAAGGGTGAACTTCTTGTTCTCCTCGTCCATGATGATCTCGGAGCAGCCGGAGACGCAGCAGGTACCCATACCACGGGCAACAACAGCTGCGTGAGAGGTCATACCGCCGCGGACAGTCAGGATACCCTGAGATGCCTTCATGCCGGTGATGTCCTCGGGAGAGGTCTCAAGGCGGACAAGGACAACCTTCTCGCCTCTTGCCTTCCAAGCCTCAGCGTCGTCAGCGGTGAAGACGATCTTGCCGCATGCAGCGCCGGGAGAAGCGCCAAGACCCTTACCGATCGGGGTAGCGGCCTTGAGTGCCTTTGCGTCAAACTGGGGATGAAGGAGGGTGTCGAGGTTTCTGGGCTCGATCATAAGAACAGCCTCTTCCTCGGTTCTCATACCCTCGTCAACGAGATCGCAGGCAATCTTGAGAGCTGCCTGAGCGGTTCTCTTACCGTTACGGGTCTGAAGCATAAAGAGCTTGCCGTGCTCGACGGTGAACTCCATGTCCTGCATATCTCTGTAATGGTCTTCAAGAATCTTGCAGACCTTCTTGAACTCTGCGAACGCCTCGGGGAACTTCTGCTCCATCTCAGCGATCTTCATGGGAGTACGAACGCCTGCGACGACGTCCTCGCCCTGTGCGTTGGTGAGGAACTCACCGAACAGACCCTTAGCGCCGGTTGCGGGGTCGCGGGTGAACGCAACGCCGGTGCCGCAGTCATCGCCCATGTTGCCGAACGCCATGGACTGGACGTTAACGGCAGTACCCCACGAATAGGGAATATCGTTATCGCGGCGATAGACGTTTGCGCGGGGGTTGTCCCACGAACGGAAAACCGCCTTGATAGCGCCCATGAGCTGCTCCTTGGGATCGGTCGGGAAATCGGTGCCGATCTTTGCCTTGTACTCAGCCTTGAACTGAGAAGCGAGCTCCTTGAGATCGTCAGCGGTAAGCTCGACGTCCTGGGTCACGCCCTTCTTCGCCTTCATAGCGTCGATGAGCTGCTCGAAATACTTCTTACCGACCTCCATAACGACGTCGGAATACATCTGAATGAATCTTCTGTAGCAGTCCCAAGCCCAACGGGGATTGCCGGACTTCTCTGCGATAGCCTCAACGACTTCCTCGTTAAGACCGAGGTTAAGAATAGTGTCCATCATGCCGGGCATGGAAGCGCGGGCGCCGGAGCGGACGGAGACCAGCAGGGGATTCTCATGATCGCCGAACTTCTTGCCGGTGATGCCTTCCATCTTGACGATGTACTCGTTGATCTCTGCCATGATCTCGGGATTGATCTCGCGGCCGTCCTCATAGTACTGTGTGCAGGCCTCGGTGGTGATGGTGAAGCCCTGAGGAACAGGAAGACCGATGTTTGTCATTTCAGCAAGGTTCGCGCCCTTACCGCCGAGAAGCTCTCTCATCTGAGCGTTGCCCTCGGAGAACAAATAAACGTACTTGTGAGCCATGATATACCTCCGTAAATAGTGTTTTTAGCTGCGAAGAAGATGCAGAAACCAAAGGCTGCATCTTCGCCTCATGTTATTATAGCAGACCGACATGAAAAATACCATATATTTTTACAATAAAATAGCGATTTTTGCGACTTTTCTTTTGTACAGATTTGACTATACAAATATATATAGCGCAGGGAGAGCCTCCCTGCGCCGAAAAAGTGTCTGAAATTTTATGTATAGCTGCCACGGCAGAAGATACGGAAGAATATATATGCCGCAGCAAAGATTAGCACACCCGTCAGCAACGCCCAAAATATCCACATCCGCTTTTCAAAAATACTCTTCACTGTTTGAAAACCTGAGAGAGTCGCTCCGACCGTTG
Source organism: Ruminococcaceae bacterium UBA6855 (assembly GCA_002451755.1). Taxonomy (GTDB): domain Bacteria; phylum Bacillota; class Clostridia; order Oscillospirales; family Acutalibacteraceae; genus CAG-177. The sequence continues at coordinate 10,234 of DKDF01000024.1, read as the reverse complement.
TCAAAATCATCAGAACAAGAACGCCCATGTTTATATAACCTCCATTTTATATCATCCATGTATGTTCTTCAATTAGCTGTTCATATAGAGGTGCAAAACTAACAGAGAAACCCGCGGAAAACGGTATTGAAAAGTCTATACCGCCAAATGTTACGAACCATTTTTGATGGGCATATGTTGCCCAGAAATTAGCTTTGCTTACATTATCGTTCAGCCATCCCCTGTAACACAAGAAACCGGTTAAATCCGAATATGTATTCTTCATGTAAGGATATTCCGTCTGTTGATTATCCAAACTTAGACCGATTTTATATGCATAGCCATACCCGCCTGAACTAAACTGCAAATCATTAAACCCAATCTCTTTTTCTATTGTCTTCTCCGTTGTTACGGATTCGCTACCATTCAAATATGAGTATGTATGCTTATATTCGAAATATCCGCTCTGGCTTTTAGCATCAAGTGTAGTATTAACATCCCTTGTGAACCCAAACGCATCGGTATATCTGGATTTCGGCATAGTTTCCCATTGAAACATTCCTGCACAGAAAAAGGATCTACCCTCAGATAGGATCATAATTACAAGTTTTAATGTTCCCTTATCTATCGTTTTCTGATTTCCTGTTGACGGAAAGAAATGATCCCCCCAATCAATATCCATCAAACCGACGCTCCGGTTTTCTTGAATTTTTTCTATATTTTCCTTTATCTTTTTTTCGTTTTCCGAGATTTTTTGTTTCTGCTCCTTTACGGCAACAGTGTAATCACTTTCAGTCACCTGTGAAAGTGTTCCGTCATCTTTCTGAACATAGAAATCAGTCTTTATCGAAATAGTTTCTGCACTGCTGATCTCATCAGAAAATCTATCCAACATCATTTTTTTCATTTTCGGTGACAATCCGAGTTTTTCGAGCCTGTTTTCCGCTGTTTTGTCACTACTCGCAGATGAATCTTCGCTATTAAATTTTAATGTTTCAGTTATCGATAAATCATTTTGGGTGATGCTTTGGTTGGCGTTTACTGGAAGAATTACGAATGCAAATAGCAAAGAAATAATGGTTATAATTGATAAAAATCTTTTCATTCTTTAAACTCTCCTTTTACTTTATAAAATAGCGTTTTATGTCGGCAAGCCTCACCTATTAACCGGCATTAAATCACCGCCTTTCCAAAATCAATTATTGTATATCATTTATAAAAATCAATTAGCAAAAAATATATTTCATATCAATATCGTCATCTGACAAATTAATTTTATCAAATTATATTTCTAATGTCAATACAAAAAACAATTATTTTTTATATTGCGCATTTAATATGCAATGTTTGTTGACACATCTTTATTTTTTACGCAATCTTTTCTCAGCAAAAGGCACATCGCGACCGACAAACAGGATTTCATCACAAGCTGCGTTCTTCTTGATTTATAAAATCTTTGAAAAATCGCGCCGTCATATAAACAACGGCTTGTAATTTCGCTCTTTTTCTGTCATAATATATTTTGAGATACCGCACGGGTATCAATAAAGAAAGGACAATGAGCTTTATGGATAAGAAATGTGCTGTTATTCTCGCCGCCGGCGAAGGCACGCGAATGAAGAGCAAAAAGCCGAAGGCTCTCGCCGAGGTTCTCTTCGCGCCGATGATCGACTGGGTCATAGGCGCCGTAAAAGAAAGCGGCATAGACGACATATGCGTTGTTAAAGGCTTCGGCGCGGAATATCTCGACGCGCACCTTGCAGGCAGCTGCGAGACCGTGCTCCAGAGCGAGAGACTCGGAACGGGTCACGCCGTTCTGCAGGCGGGAAACTTTATTGAAAGCAACGGCGGCGATGTCCTCGTTTTAAACGGCGACGCTCCGTTTATCGACGCAAAAACAATATATGACGCGCTCGCCCTGCACAAAAAAGAGGGCAACAGCGTCACCGTTATCTCCGCGGAGATAGACGACCCGACCGGCTACGGCAGGATAATCCGCTCGGCTGACGGTTCAGTTGAAAAGATAGTCGAACAGCGCGACGCAAACGCCGAAGAGGCGGCTGTCAAGGAGGTCAACTCCGGCGCATTTTGGTTTGACGGCGAAGCTCTGATGCGCGCGCTCAACAGCCTCAACGCAAAGCGCGCGAGCGGAGAGAACACCAAGAAAGAATTTTATCTGACTGACGCTCTCGAAGAGATAAAATCCTACGGTCTGCGCGCAGGTTCGTTCACGGCGCAGAGCGAAGATATAATCCTCGGCGCGAACGACAGAGTTCAGCTCAACGCTCTCAATGAGCTTGCCCGCCACCGCGAGCTTGAGAAGCATATGCGTGCGGGCGTATCGATTCCCTGCACCGACGGCGTCATTATCTGCCCCGGCGCAAAAATCGGCAGGGACACCGTGATTCTCACCGGCTCCGTAATAAAAGGCGACAGCGTTATCGGCGAGGACTGCACAATAGGCCCCGACTCGCTCGTTGAAAGCAGCACGATAGAAAACGGCGTTTCGTTCGTCCGCTCGGTCTGCTACTCGTCGAAGATACTCGACGGCGCGGACATCGGTCCGTTCGTCCGCATCCGTCCCGGCAGCGTTATCGGCAGTTCAGTCCATGTCGGCAACTTCGTTGAAGTCAAGAACAGCACGATAGGCGCCGAGACGAAGATATCCCACCTTTCGTATATCGGCGACTCCGATCTCGGCACGGGAATCAACATCGGCTGCGGCTGCGCGACGGCGAACTACTCCGGCAACAAGAAGAGTCGCACAACAATCAAGAACGGCGCGTTTATCGGATGCCACACCTGCCTCGTGGCTCCCGTTGAGGTCGGCGAAAACGCATACACGGCGGCAGGCTCGACCGTGACCGAGAATGTCCCCGACAACTCGCTCGCAGTCGCCCGCTCCAGACAGACGGTCAAAAAGGGCTGGGTGAAGATAAAGCAGCCCTATAAGCATAAAGTTTAAAAGAAAGACGGTGAAATTGCCATGAAAAAAGGCAAGAAAGCGGCAATAATCATTATTGCCGTCATCGCGGCCGCGGCGATAGTTGTCGGCGGACTCGTCCTCGGAGGAGTCATCCCTGTCGGCAACAAGAGAACAGCTTCTGCACAGGAGATAGCTGTTGACGATACCGCAATGACCGCATACAAGACTATCCCCCAGGTCTACAAAATCACGCTCAAGTCGCTCTACGGCATGAGCGCGGACGATGTCGCGAAGTTCTACGAGAACAACTGCGAGGGCTGGAACGTTTACGCCCAGACGGTCTCGATAAAGAACCGCAGCGACGCGGCGATAGTCATCTCCAACGCGAAGAGCGAAGCGAACGGAACAGACGACATCTGGGTCTGCTCGCGCACCAACGAAGCCGACTATGTGACCATCGCTCCCGGAGAGACCGGAACTTTCACATTCAATGTCCTCGCCAAGGGCTACAACAGCCCCGACGCTGTCAAATCGGCTCTCAAGAAGCTCAATCCGAGCATCGTGTTTGCGGAAAACAAGTCCGCCGCAAACCAGTCGTTCGTAAAATTTGACATGGCAAACGCCGAGAAATTCGCGATCGACATAAATTTCTGATAAAGTCAAAATAACATACGGGCGCTCGGATTTCCGGGCGTCCGTATAAAATGTAAGGAAAAAAGATATGAATTTTTTCAGACGCACTCCCCGCGCTGTCGGCGCGCCCGAATTTTTGATAGTCGGGCTCGGCAACCCGGGCAAGGAATATGAATTCACCCGCCACAATGCTGGCTTTCTCTGCCTCGATCTCTTCGCGCAGGAGAACGATATAAAAATAAACCGTTTGAAGTTCAACGCACTCATCGGCGACACGGAAATTTGCGGCAAGCGCTGCATTCTCGCAAAGCCCCAGACATTCATGAACAACTCCGGCGAGGCGGTGCGCGACATAGCCTCGTTCTACAAGATTCCGCCCGAAAAGATAATCGTCATTTTTGACGACATCTCCCTCCCCTGCGGCAGGCTCAGGATACGCCGCAAAGGCACAGACGGCGGTCACAACGGAATAAAGAGCATAATATATCAGCTTCAGAGCGATCAGTTCCCGCGCATCAAGCTCGGCATCGGTGCGAAGCTGCACCCCGAGCAGCCGCTCGCCGACTGGGTGCTCTCGGTCATGAAAGGCGATGACCTTGAGAATCTGCGTTCCGCCTGCCTCAAGGCGTGCGACGCGATTCCCCTGCTTGTAAACGGAGAGACAGAAAAGGCAATGGGACTCTACAACGCCGCAAAATAACCGCGCGGCGACCGAGTCCCATCCAAAAGTCAGATCTTGAAGTTTTTCATCGAGGACACATCGTCCATTATGCCGCTGACGGTCTTCATAGCCTTTGCGGCGCTCTTCTTGACATTCTTTTTCGCCTTTTTGAGCGAATTGTTCGAGCCCATCATCATTGCACCCGACACTGCAGCCGCCGCGCCGCCGACTGCGAGGGCGACCATGACATTTTTGGCAGTCGATCCGGACTGAGCCATCTTCATAAAAGAACACACCCCTTTTTATTTTTCAGAACGCTTCGGGCGTTCCCTTTATATTTTGAGCAGGGAGCGCACCGGGATTCAAGACAAAATTTGTTTTGTCAAAACGCACGAAACAGGAGGACAAAAATGCAGCTGAACATAGTTCTCGTTGAACCGGAAATACCGCAGAACACCGGCAACATCGCGCGCACCTGCGCTGCGACCGGCTCGCGCCTGCACATAGTCAAGCCAATGGGCTTCACCATTGACGACCGCAAGCTCAAAAGAGCTGGACTCGACTACTGGCATCTGCTCGACATAACATATTATGAAAACCTCGCGGACTTTTTTGAGAAGAACGCGGGCGGAAATTTTTTCTATTTTTCAACCAAGGCGAAGCACATCCATTCGGATGTAGTTTATCCCGACAACGCTTACATAGTCTTCGGCAAGGAGACAAAAGGACTACCCGAGGAGCTTCTGCACGACAACCCGGACAGCTGCGTGAGAATACCGATGATAAACAATTCGGACGCCCGCAGCCTGAATCTCTCGAACTCCGTCGCCGTCGGCGTATACGAAGTTTTGCGCCAATGGGGATATCCCGAACTGCTGACAAAAGGTAAACTGACAAAATTTGACTGGAACGAATAAAGGCGAATAAACGGACGGGAAGCACCCGCTTTGCGGCTATTATTAAATTTATAAACGGTGCGGCTTTTCGGTCGCGCCGTTGTTTTTAAACTGTGAGGCGGTGCAAATTGGGGATTTGTCGTGCGACTTGTAGGGTGCGGCGACTCGACGCACCGCTGCCGCGTAAGCGGCAGCGATTTCTCGAAAAGATTTATTTCATTGCCCGCTTTTGAAGTCTATATAGCGGCAAGCAGCTGAAAAATTGCTCTGCTTGCATCATCTTGAAAATACCGTGACGCTCACGCGTCAAAGTGTCGTCGAGGTCGCCGACCCCTACAAAGCACCCCGAGATCCCCGCGAACGCTAAAATGTTAATCTGCGTTGCTTGCGGCAACGGGACAGCAGGGAATACAATGTCGGTAACGACTGACAGAAAGGCGGTTATACCGATGCTTAATGAAAACATCAAAACCATCAGAAAATCAAAAGGACTCTCGCAGGAGGAGCTCGCGGTCCGGCTGAACGTCGTGCGGCAGACCGTGTCCAAATGGGAGCAGGGGTTGTCCGTCCCAGATTCGGATATGCTCATATCTTTGTCGAATGCGCTCGAAACTCCCGTGAGCACACTGCTCGGCGAGAATGTCGCCAAACAGGAAGCGGACGAGCTGAAAGCGATATGTGAAAAGCTCGAGGTGATAAACCTGCAGCTCGCGCGAAGAAAAATCGTGAGAAGAGCGGCGCTTCACCGGCTGTTTATTGCACTCTGCGCGGCTGTAATAATTATCTCGGCGGTGCTGATATCGCTCGGCAGTCCGTATCTCGGCTGGAATTTCGGCGATCCGGAAACTGCAATTTTCGGCACTGTTTATCATGTGTTCGAGTGGCTGTTTGTCAGATTCGCGCCGATAGCTTTTGTCGGTTTAATCGTCGGGGCTTTTATGACGCGAAAGAAATGATTTGTTTGATTTGCCATCTGCGATTAAAGCAGGGGGATTTTTCGCGTTGAAAATGCGGCGGGATGTGGTATAATCAAAGCGGGAAATCAGTAAAATTTTTAATATATATGAGAAAGAGGTATGAAAAATGAAAGTTCTCATTATCAACGGCAGCCCGAGGATAAACGGCAACACTTCGCTCGCCATAAAAGAAATGGAAAAGATTTTTGAGGCACAGGGTGTTGAGACCGAGACGGTGCAGGTCGGCAATAAAGATGTCAGGGGCTGCATCGCCTGCAGACGGTGCGGTGAGCTCGGGAAATGCGTCTTTGACGATATTGTCAATGAGCTTGCGCCGAAATTCCGCGAGGCGGACGGCCTTGTAGTAGCAAGTCCCGTCTACTATGCCTCTGCCAACGCGACGCTGATAGCCGTCCTCGACAGACTTTTTTACAGCACGCCTTTTGACAAAACCATGAAGGTCGGCGCGAGCGTGGTATGCGCAAGGCGCGGCGGATGCTCCGCAACATTTGACGAGCTGAACAAGTATTTCACTATATCCAATATGCCGATAGCTTCGAGCCAGTATTGGAACTCGATACACGGGCGCGAAAAGGGCGAAGCCGACATGGACGAAGAGGGAAAGCAGACCATGCGCACGCTCGCGCGGAATATGACTTTTCTCATGAAGAGCATCGCTCTGGGCAAGGAAAAATTCGGGCTTCCGGAGACGGAAGAACACGCATGGACGCATTTTATCAGATAAAATTCCGATGAGGCTCCCCGTTTTGGGGAGCCTCTATTCTTATGCGCGGACGCACAGCCGCGGCTCCCCTGCGGACAGAAATCTGTCACCTTCGGCATATCCGCGCTTGTTTTGGATTTCGTGGGGAACGACCCCATAGTATAATATGCCGAAAGGGTGAAAACGGACAGCCGCAAAATAAAAACAGCCGCCGTATTCAGCGTAAAAAACCGAATCGGCGGCTGTTAATTTTATATATCAGAGTGTGTCAAAAAATCCTTTGGCGAGAATATAAGCCTGCTTGCCGTCGCGCGACATATATGTCGAGTGCCCCGCGCCCTTGATTATTGCGATGCGGCTGTTGGGGATCTTTCTGTACATATACGCCGTGTCTGAGAGCCACATGATATCATGCTCGCCCGCGACAATATAGGTCGGCGCGGTTATCTCGCCGAGCATTTCGGCAGTGATATCCGGCAGGGTGAGCATCATATCGTTGAGCTTATCGTGGTGGAACATATTGTTGAATTTCACGCCGATGATAAAATACGGCTTCATCGTCTTGGGGTTCGTGTTCGCGCCGCAGGATATTATCGCGCCGGGGATATCCGGGTATCTCGCGGCGAGCGTCAGCGCGATGATGCCGCCGTCGCTGTGTCCCATGATATATGGTTTCCTGAGCTTCATCGCGGCGATGAACTGCGCGGTGTCATCCGCCATGGATTCGTAGTCTATCGTGCCCGGGTCGCTGCTCTGTCCGTGGCAGCGGTTCTCAATCACATAGACCGTGTAGTCGTTGGCGAGATAGCTTGCCGCCTCGGCGAGCGATTTCGCGCTGCCGCCGTTTCCGTGAATTAAGACAAGCGGCTGCTCGCCGCTGCCGTAAACAACATAGTGCATCCTGACATTTTTGAGCTGGACAAAGTCGTCACGCACCGGCTCCTGCGGCGCGGGAAGCGACGAGGTGTCGAGCGTGATAAGATTATATTTTTTCGAGTCGACGCGGTTCTTCATTCTGTATGTGCCGAACCCGGCGGCGACCGCCAGCGCTATGCACCCGACGGTTATCGCGGCGATTTTAAGACCCTTTTTCGATGATTTTTTCATTTCTTCTTCTCCTGCCTGCGGCGTTTTCTGTATGCTGTTTCGCGGGATATCTCCTGTCCGAGGACATAGAATCTGGTGCTCTTGAATTTATCCTCGGCGCGCTCTATCCTGCGCTGCTGCGGCGTGATATTGCGCAGGGTCACCTCATGCATATTACCGTCGTCGAGCACAAACGCCTGAGTTAAACATATGCCGCCTTTTCCGAGCAGCTGAGCGCGGACATAGCAGCCGATATTCTGTGACGCGGCGATGAGATCGATTTTTTCGCCCTCAGCGATTATTTTCCCGTTTGATATCCACTGCACGCGGTTATAATTTTTGCCCTCGATGCTTATGCTCTGCTCATTTTCGTCCACGGTTATGCGCGTGACGGTCGGATATTCGCCCTCGCCGACAAAGTCTTTGCCGAGCTCATATACTGCGCGCCTGCCGACAGATAAAAATGTGCCGTTCTCCATGCCGCGGCGGACGGTCTGCTCCGTCCTGTCCGGCAGAACAAAATCCATGAAGCTCGTGTCAATGTCGGAGAGCACATGGGCGTCGCTGTTCGCGAAGCCCCAGACATTTCTGCCGCTCGGTATGACCGCCGAAAGCAGTTCATCCCAGAGTATGCGGTCGGCGCAGGTGACGGTGTCGATGCGGTTGAACGCCTCGATGCCGAGGCACGACGGATATTTTTTTAATATATCGGCGAACAGCTCGATATTCTTTTTCTCGTGAGCGTGGTTCACATCGACGTATGATTCAAGCCAGTCGCCGGGGTGGTTTATGACGGAGAGTCCGCCGCTCTCGGCGACGCCTTTGACCGGACCTTCAAAGTCGTTTTCGTGCCCGACGAGCCCCTGACCGTATTCGGTGAAAAAGCCGTTGACATGGGCTTTTGTGAACACGGCGGTGTTTATCTCAATTCCGTATCTGAGATCGGTCATGCCGCGCCCGCGGTTTTTGTATGTGCCGTCGAGTATCGCGCCGTATTCCTCGTCGCTGAGCCATGTCGGCTTTTTTATAATAGAGCTGACGGAGAGCACAGGTATACGGCGGGGCTTTTGATTCCAGCCGTGGTTCACGACTCCGTGGTCGGTCATGGCGAGAATATCAAAGCCCGCGTCGTAATATGCCTTTATCATGTCAGAGAAATCGACCTGCGCGTCGCTCGCGGTCGAGTGCGTGTGCAGATTGGTTTTGTAATGATACCAGCTGTCCCAGTCAACGCCGGCATAGGGGTTTGTTATCTTGAATTTTCTCAAAGTGAGCACCTCTTGAAAACAAATTTATCCGCTCTTATATTACAGAAAATTAATCTTTTTGTCAACGCGCACTATTGCTTATATCGGCGGCGGAGGTTATAATAATATCAACGAGAAATCGGGAGGAGATACGAATGAAAGCTTTTATGGACAAGGATTTTCTGCTTGAGAGCGACACCGCGCGCGAGCTTTTTGCCGCGGCAAACGAGATGCCGATATTCGACTGGCACTGCCACCTGTCGCCCAAGGAAATATACGAAAACCGTGCGCCCGAGGATATAGCATGGCTCTGGCTCGCGGGCGATCACTACAAGTGGCGCGCGATGCGCTCCTGCGGCGTTGAGGAGAAATACATCACTGGCGACGCCTCCCCGCGCGAAAAATTCATGGCGTGGGCGAAGATAATGCCGTATCTTCTCGGCAACCCGCTCTATCATTGGACTCACCTCGAGCTTCAGAGATATTTTGACATATATGAGCCGCTGAGCGAAAAGACGGCGGAGGATATCTGGAACCGCGCGAACGCGAAGATAGCGGCGGGCGGATTCACCCCGCGCGAGCTCATTGAAAACTCGAACGTCGTGTGTCTCTGCACTACCGACGACGCAGCGGACAGCCTTGAATATCACAAGCTCATCGCCGAGGACAAGAGCTTCAAATGCCGCGTTATCCCGGCGTTCAGACCCGACAAGGCGCTCGGCATCGAGCTGCCCGGCTACCGCGACTGGGTGAAGGCTCTTGAAAAGGCCTCGGGCGAAAAAGTCGACAGCTACGAAAAGCTTACAGAAGTGCTCCTGAGCCGAATCGACCTGTTTGAAAAGATGGGCTGCCGCGCGAGCGACCACGCGTTCACCCGCGTGCCCTATAAGCGCGCCGACGCGGCGGAGCTCGACAGAGTATTCAAGAAAGCTCTCGGCGGCGAGGAGCTGAGCGAATGCGAAGTTGACGAATACAAGACCGAGCTTATGCGCTTCTTTGCAAAAGAATATGCGCGCCGCGGCTGGGGCATGGAGATACACATCGGCGCAACTCGCAACAACAATTCGCGCATGTTCAAATCTCTCGGCCCGGACAGCGGCTTCGACTCGATAGCCGACCACGAGGT
>DKDF01000013.1 GCA_002451755.1 Ruminococcaceae bacterium UBA6855 | reverse complement strand
ACAGAGAGGGCTATCCCGAGATAGGTCTTTACTGGGAGAAGGCAGCTTATGAAGAGGCTGAGCACGCAGCGAAGTTCGCCGAGCTCCTCGGCGAGGTCGTGACCGACTCGACGAAGAAGAACCTCGAGATGAGGGTTGAAGCCGAAAACGGCGCTACCCTCGGCAAGACCGAGCTTGCAAAGCTCGCAAAGGCAAAGGGTCTTGACGCTATCCACGACACAGTCCATGAGATGGCTCGCGACGAGGCGAGACACGGCAAGGCTTTTGCAGGACTCCTCAAGAGATACTTCGGCGAATAATTCTCCGTATAAAAACCACACACATTCGCGGCGTACATCAAACGGTGTGCGCCGCGTTATTTTTGTATAATCTTATCTGGACTTGAAAACGGCGGCGCAATATGCTACGATAACCCAAAGAGCAAGAATTGAGGAGAAAAGATGAAGGTAACCTGCGAATACTGCGACTCGGTCGTCGACGCCGAAAAGAACGACACCTGCCCCAACTGCGGCGCGCCGCTGGCGGAGAGCCGAAAGGCAAAGGAGGCAGAGCTGCGCGAGGCTCAGAAGAAAAAAGAAGCCTACGAGCGCGAGGTGCGCGAGAAGCAGCACAAGCTCGAACAGGAGCGGATAGAAGCCGAGCGCGGCAAGATGATACTCGACGCGGTGACGAATGTCACGGGGCGCGCACATTCAGTCAGGAATTCGCGCGCGCTGAAAGCGGGATGCTTTATCCCGATAGCTGTAGTTGCGCTGATAATAATATTATCATCTATCGCCTTTTCGGTGATTCGCCAAATCTCAGGCGGCAGCGTTGACGATCTGCTTTCGGGAGCTGTCACAGAAAAATTCTCCGACTACGAAGAGACGGAACCCGTGCCCGAAAAGGTCGAAGTGAACTTCGGCGAAAAGGCGGTCACGCCCATGTACACCGTGCTGTGCGACGAGATAAAAGAAGTCGACAGCTACCCGTGGACGGTGCAGAAGGGCTACAGATATGTTGCTGTTCATCTCGTGCTGACTAACAACCTCAGCGAGGAAGAAAGTCTCAACGAAAAGACCGATTTTGTTGTCAACGGCATAGCACAGGACAGCCGTTTTCTCTCGGGCTACAAGCGCATATCCTCGTCGCCCGTGACGGCGGGACTCTCGATAGACGGATATCTCATCTTCGAGATACCGACGAATATCAAGACCGCCCAGCTGAAATACGGCGACTATGTGACGATAAACATAAAGCCCTCGGACATCAAAAGCAAATAAAAAAAATCAGGCTCGGTGTGAATTGCACCGAGCCTTTATCTATATGGTTTTGTCTCGTCAGTCATGCCGAGAATGTAGTCGGTCGAGGTGTTATAGAGCCGCGCAAGGGACACAACAAACCGCGTCGGTATCTCGCGCTTGCCCGTCTCATAGTTGCTGTATACCCGCTGATCTATCCCGAGAAAAGCGGCGATCTCTTTTTGAACCATATCGTGATCCTCACGCAGGTCTCTCAGTCGCGGATAGTACAAAAAACTCACCTCCGCCGTTATAATAGCACATTTTGAGCCGCCGTTCAACCTCGGTCAGTTTTCCGTCTCGATTTTCCTTTCCTCGCCGATATTTTGCAGGCAGCCGTATTCGCTGAAAAATACTGCTCTGCCATTTGACTGCCGCTCGGTCGTCGTGCGGCTCATCACGAGCATGTCGCGCAGATTGTTTGAAGACTTATAAAAATGCTCCTCGAGCGCGATGAGATCGGAGAGGCTGTCGCCCGTCGCGTCTGCGGGCGCGAATATATATTTTCGCTCGGCTCTTATGCCTATCGGGAGCTTCTCACCGCCGAGGGTCAGGAATCTGTCCTCCGTGAAATCCGGGTCTATCCGCGCGCCGAGGGGTATTTTGAGTGAAAAGAACAGCAGAGTGTAACGCGACTTTACATCGCTTATCTTTCTTGACGGCAGGCTGTGCGAAGAGGTCGAAAAAGTATGCTTTGTCAGCGCGGTAACATACCCTGCGGCGTGGCGCATGCTCATGCCGCCGTCGCGGTTTTCGACGATTCCGCTGATTATCGTGTCGCCCTTTAAAACGGCGGCGTTTCGCTCCTGCATCGCAGTGCCGCTGAAAATTTCGAGAGTCTGTATCTGCCCGTCCGCCGCGGCGACTATATCGCACGGCGCGTCGTTTTTTTTGACGGTCTTGCCGACTCCCTCGCGCACATCGACATTGACCGAGCAGCCAACTATATTGACGGAAAGCCACGAAACCTCCGGCAGAGCGGACATTGCCTCCTCGGCGACCGTGTGCGTGTCGAGCTGTTTTTTTCTCATCCCCGGATAGACGCCGAAGCGCTCGACCGTCTCTCTTATATCCTCTTCCGGCACTGTCTCGCAGCCCGTCACATTGACAGTCCATATGCGCCCGGAGAGCGCCGCCGTTATCAGCACAAAGCACACCGCGCCGACCGCAAGCCCCGCATGGACGCGGTTTTTTGACAGCAGAAAAGGCAGACCGCTCTTTTTGACTATTTTCATGCGCATGCCCGCTTTTTTGGCGCAGGGGCGCATCATGCGGTAGCCCTCGGGAGTCGTGCGCGCGAAAACGATGCCGTTTGTGCAGCAGACATCCCAATACGGAATGTTCCCGCGCGAGCAAAGATTCAGAAAGCGTTCCGGGAATCCCCCGCTCGCTTTCATGCAGACATAGCCGCGCAGAAAATTAAATACATCAGAAATATTCCCGCCCCCTATTTGCAGAATTCCATGCTCATTATTTCCCCGTGTATAACCGCCTGACCGAGGTCGAAAACATCTATGCTGAGCCCTTTGCCGCAGAAGACTATCTCTTCTTTGCCGGCGCTCAGGCGTATCCGCTCGCCGTCATATTCGAGCACGCCGTAGAGCCCGTCTATACTCGCCTCCCGCCTGCCGAAAAATTCGACATGCACCTGCGAATATTTTCTCGACGAGTCGAGCGCGTTTATCTTTTTTATCATGTCCGCCGCCGAGCGCATCTTCCCGCTCTCCCTGCGTTTTGGCATGTGCATCCCTCTTTTCCCAAATAATGTATGCTCCCCCGGCAATAAAAAGAACGCGGGGTGAATATCAATATGACTGAGGGGTGATGACATGAGAGAGTATTTAAAAAAGGCTCTGCGCCGTCTGCCGCTTTTAGCGGCGACTTTATCGGCAGCCGCGCTCATTGTCGCCATGCCGTCGGTCAGCGCGGCGGGAGTAAAAAAAGGGCTTCTTATCTGCGCTTCGAGCGCCGTACCGTCGCTCTATCCGTTCTGTGTGCTCTCCGCTTTTTTCGTGCGCTCGGGGCTATGCGGTTATCTCGGAAAATTTCTCGAAAAGCCCGTGCGGGTCCTTTTCGCCCTGCCCGGGAGCGCGGGCGCGGCGGCATGCATGAGCTTTGTCGCGGGCTACCCCGTCGGCGCGGGAATGACCGCCGCGCTATTTTCCGACGGGCGCATCTCGCAGAGCGACGCGCAGAGAATGACTCTGTTCTGTGTCAACGCAGGTCCGGCGTTTGTTGTCGGCGGAGTCGGCGCGGGTATGCTCGGAAGCGTTCGGGCGGGAGTCATAATTTTTGTGTCGCTTACCCTCGCGAGCCTCGCGCTCGGCGTGCTGACGCGGTTCATCCCGCATGGCGAAACAGATGCGCACGCTGCCCCGGCTATTTCCGGTTTGCCGCTCTCCCGCGCGCTGACAGAGGCGGTCGCCGAGGGGACGAAAAATATGATCTCAATATGCGCGTGGATAGTTATGTTTGCCTGCGCCGCCCAGTATATCCCGCTGCTGCGCCTGCCTGACTGGGCAAATTTGCTTCTCAGCTGCACGCTCGAAGTCACCGGCGGATGTGCCTCGGCAGCCGGGGTGTTCAATATCCCCGCCATAGCGGCGGTGCTCGGCTGGGGCGGGGTGAGCGTACACTGCCAGATAAGTAGGCACATAAAAACCTGCGGGACGCCGCTGCCGTATTTTTTCTGCGCGCGCCTTGTCTGCGCCGCTCTCGCCGCGCTGTTCTGCGAGGGACTGCTCCGCCTGTTCCCGTGTCCCGTAAACACCGTTTCGCTGGGTTCGGTCGGCGCTTCGCAGATGTTCTCTTTCTCCGCACCCGCCGCGTTTGCGATGCTTTTGAGCGGCGCGATGCTGATATTGGAGCTTGATACGAGCGAAAAAAAGTGTTAGAATAATAAAAAAGCGTTTAGGATGATAGATTTTGAAAAGCAAACTGCTCAACAAAAAGAGCATACCGCCGGCGTGCGAATACTGCTCAAGAGGCAGCGGCGCACCGGACGGCAAGACAGTGCTGTGCCCGAAAAAGGGCGTCATGCAGAAGGATTCAAGCTGTTCCGCGTTCCGCTACGACCCGCTCAAGCGCAAGCCGAAGCAGCCCGTCGAACTGCCGCAGTTCGACGCGAGCGATTTTGAGCTTTAATCAAGCCGTTTTTTGTTCTCCGCTTATTGATTTAACGGCGGGAATAATGTAAAATAATAGCATCATTAAACAAAGGGTGATAGAAATGTCAATCAAGCACATGTACTACAGGCTTTATCAGGGCGTTTTTAGGGTCGCCGTCAACTTCCTTGACTGGACTCCGCCCAAGATAATCTCCGGCCCCGGCTCCGTCAAGAAGCTGCCTCAGGTCATCAAGGAGAAGGGTCTGTCGAAGATGATGATCGTCACCGACAAGGGTCTTACCGGACTCAACCTACTTGACGGCCTCTATGAGGGTCTCAAGGCAGACGGTATCGATTATGTCGTCTATGACAAGACTCAGCCGAACCCCTCGATAGACAATATCGAAGAAGTCCGCAAGCTCTATCTTGACAACGGCTGCCAGGGCTTCATCGCTTTCGGCGGCGGTTCTCCGATGGATTGCGCCAAGGCTGCGGCTGCAAGAGTCGTATGCCCCAACAAGACCGTTCAGAAGATGCGCGGTCAGCTCAAGATTCGCAAGAAGCTGCCCCCGTTCTTCGCAGTTCCCACCACCGCCGGCACCGGCTCCGAGACCACTCTCGCCGCTGTTGTTACCGACACCAAGACCCACGAGAAATATGCGCTCAACGATCCCGTGCTCCGTCCGAAGTACGCAGTTCTCGATCCCGAGCTCACAGTCGGTCTTCCGCCCCACATCACTTCGACCACCGGTATGGACGCACTGACCCACGCGGTTGAAGCCTACATAGGTCACTCCAACACCAAGGACACCTCCGAGAAGGCAGAGGTCGCCACCAAGCTCATCTTCGAGAACCTCGAAGAGGCTTACAAGAACGGCAAGGATCTCCACGCAAGAGAGCAGATGCTCCTCGCCTCGCACTATGCGGGCATCGCGTTCACGAGAGCTTATGTCGGCAACGTCCACGCTATAGCCCATAACCTCGGCGGATTCTACGGCGTGCCGCACGGACTTGCGAACGCCATCATCCTGCCCTATGTCCTCGACTTCTACGGTGAGACCGCCTATGAGCGCCTTGCAAGACTCTGCGAGTGCGCAGGCGTTGCGAAAGCCGGTCAGACCGACGAGCAGAAGGCTCTCGATTTCATCCAGGCCATCAGAGACATGAACGCCAGAATGAACATCCCCGACAAGATCGAGAAGATTCAGGAGAAGGATATCGAGACCATCGCAAAGCGCGCATGCAAAGAGGCAAATCCCCTTTACCCCGTGCCGAAGATCATGGATCTCGACGACTGCATAGCGATAATCCATCGCCTCATGCCGTAACAAAACAACACAGCGAGCCGGAAGAAAATCTTCCGGCTCGTTTTTTATGCAATATAAAAAGGGCTGAGCGCATTTGCTCAGCCTTCAGTCTGTCGAAAAAGTCCGTAATGCACGGTCTCAAGGCTCACCTGTGTAAGGGGAGCTGTCACGGCGAAGCCGTGACTGAGGGTTTGTTGCGTAAAAGTTCAAAATACCCGGCATTTTGGAAAAATTGCAGTTTATTCAAAACAATCCCTCTCTTTACACAAATGAGGGATTGTTTCCTGCTAAGTCAAAAAACGGGTTTATCGATAAGTTGAGGGCTGAGCGTATTGCTCAGCCCTTTTATGTTATTCAGCCTTTTCTTTATCTTTTTCCTTCTCCTCACGGCGCTCGGCGAACCAGCCGCCCTTCTCGCGCTTTGAGTCGTCCTCCGCGTCCTCTTTTTCCTCTTCGACGGGGAGAATCTCAATCTTGACCTTGCCGATTCTCCTGTCCTCAACATTGAGAACGGTGAAGCGCAGGTTCTTGTATTCGACAACATTCATCTCTCCGTCCTGCGGGAGATAGCCGAGTCTGCTGATAATAAAGCCGCCGACAGTATCGTAATCGCCCTCGGGGAGGGAGACATGGAACACCTCGTCAAGCTCGTCGATATAGGTCACGCCGTCAACGGTGAAAGTGGTGTCGTCAATCTTCGAAATCTCTTCCTCTTCGTCGTCATATTCATCCTGAATATTACCGACTATCGATTCGAGCACATCCTCGAGCGTCACTATTCCCGCCGTGCCGCCGAACTCGTCAACGACTATCGCCATCTGCGTGTGCTTGTCGGTCATCTGCTTGAACAGATCGCCGCAGGGCATTGATTCGGGGACAAAAACGGGCTCGCGGATAATATCGCGCAGAGTCACATCCTCGGGCAGGTCGGTGCCGATATATTTGAGCAAATCCTTGACATAAGCTATACCGACTATGTTGTCGGGGTCGTCGTCATAGACGGGGATTCTCGAATAGCCGTTGTCCATCGAGAGCGAGACTATTTCGCTGAGCGGATCGCTTATCTCTGCCGCAGTCATATCGGTGCGGTGGGTCATTATATCTCCGGCGTCGAGGTCATCGAACTCAAAGATGTTGTTTATCATCTCTTTCTGCGAGTCCTCTATAACGCCCTTTTCTCCGCCGACATCGACCATCATGCGTATCTCCTCTTCGGTCACGGGCTCTTCCGATGCGTTCGGATCGTAGCCCAGCAGACGGACGAGACCGTTGGTCGACAGGGAGAGTATTTTTACGAAAGGCTTGGTTATTTTCTTGAAGCCGAGCAGTATTCCGACGACCTTGAACGAGACCTTTTCGGGCGCCTGCATGGCTATTCTCTTGGGTGCAAGCTCGCCTAAGACAAGAGAGAAATACGAAGTTATGAGCGTAATGACAACGACGGAGAAGCCGTTGATAACGCTTGCGGGGATTCCGCTCAGGACAGATATTTTTCCGATGGCTCCGGAGAGCATATCAACGAATGTCTGCGATGCGGATGCGGAGGTCAGGAAGCCAGCGAGGGTAACGCCGATCTGAATGGTTGAAAGAAATCCGCTCGAATCAGCGGTGAGCTTCAGAACCTGCTTTGCTTTTTTGTTGCCTTCCTCGGCCATTTTCGCAATCTTCGTATCGTTGAGGGAGATTATCGCGATCTCGCTCATCGCAAAGAAAGCATTGAGAAGAATAAGTACGAACAGCAAAATTATCTGAAAAATAAGATTGCCGGGGTCGGGGTCATCCATGAATGGATTAGCTCCTTTCGGTATAAGTATTATTCACTGTCGGCATATAGCGGCAATGTTAAGCTTTATTATACACACAAATATATTCCCTGTCAAATATTCAAACTCCGCCTCATTCAAAGCGGGAGCGCGTGAGAGCACCGCGCGCGGATGCGAAGGGCAGGGAAAGACAAATTCAGTTATTTTCGGCGAAAATCACGGAAAATCGGAGCTTTTGTGTCCGTTCGAAGCCGCGGTCAAATCAGATTTGACGGGATATAACTGTTCATTCTGTCTATCGGAAACGGTCTGGGATACATACAGATTATCCCTCCGAAGCCGGTCTCCACCGAGGTCTTGTCGAGAACATTATATTTCCTGATTTCTTTCTTGTCCGGGTTCGCGGACTTCTTTATTTCAAGCGGGTGTATTTTTCCGTTCTCCTCGACGAAAACATCGATTTCCTTGGCATTGTTGTCGCGATAAAAAGACAAAAGTGCGGGAGTCTGAGAATAGGCGTAGTTTTTGACGAGCTCCATGATGACATAATTTTCAAAAAAATGTCCGCCCGCCGCACCGTCGCGCAGCGAATCCCTCGTCAGCCACCTTGTGAGATACGCGCACAGACCCGTATCGCAGAAATACAGCTTCGGCGTTTTGCAAAGCCGCTGGAGGTCGTTGTTTGAATACGGCTCAAGCCGATACACAATATCCATATCCTCTAAAATATCGAGCCACTTTTTCGCAGTCTGCACCGATATTCCCACCGTGTCGGAAAGCGTCTTGTAGTTGACAAGATTTCCGACAAGCGCGGCGCAGGCACGCAGGAATTTTTTGAACGCCGCCGTATCTTTTATCCCCTCGTCATTGACTGCGTCGGCGATGAGATAGTTGTCTATATATGACTGATAATAGACCTGCATCTGCTCTGCGGTCGCATTTATAACATCGGCATATCCGCCGCGCCATATGTGTTCAAAAACATTTTCAATGTCGTTTTCGGGCATTTTCTTTGCCCGCTCAAGCAGTGAATCCATAGAAAAATCCAGCTCTTCGGGATAAAGAACGCCTGCCTTTTCCCTCTGCGAAAGCGGATAAAGCTTGAGTATTCCGAGCCTGCCGGCGAGAGTCTCCTGCGATTTTTCCATAAGCTTGGTTCGCTGCGAACCGGTCAGCCAGAAGCGTCCGCGCTCGTCGCTCTCATCGCACATAATTTTAATGCGTTCGAGCAGCTGCGGTGCCTTCTGTATTTCGTCAATGAGTATCGGCGGCTTGTAGGTCTGAAAGAACAGAACCGGGTCATTTATTGCCAGCTCCCTTGCGAAATCATCGTCCATTGTGACGACCGTCCGCTCCTGCTCTTTTGCAAGTCTTTTGAGCATGGTTGATTTTCCGACCTGTCTCGCGCCGACAACGAGAACGGCCTTGAAAAACGAGTCCATTCTCATGAATTTTTTCTCAAGTTCCCTGTGAATATATTCCATATTTACCACCGTTTTTTAAGATAATCATGAAGTACAGTTATATATTATCTTAATTTTTCTATGCTGTCAAGTGTCAAAAAAATTTCTTTTAAGTTCAGTTTTAACAGTGCCGAAAAGCGCTATTCACGCGCAAAAATTTTTCTCTGTGCCTTATTTGGGGTATTATATTACATTATATAGGCAGAATATGTGAACTTTGACAAATTTCAGAAAGGGCGAAACAAATATTTTCTATTATTTTAGTTTATTTATCTGTTTACATTGAAGCTCAAAAATGTTACTATATTCGTGGTGTCATTTGACCAATGCCATACGTTCAAACGTTTATTAAAATAGGGAGGAACATAGAATGGCAAGAATAGCAAAGAGCATGGACGGCAACAATGCTGCTGCATATGTGTCGTACGCGTTCACAGAGGTTGCCGGTATCTACCCGATAACCCCTTCGAGCCCCATGGCTGACTATGTTGATCAGTGGTCGGCAAAGGGCATGAAAAACATTTTCGGCACGACCGTCAAGGTCGCCGAGATGCAGTCCGAAGCAGGCGCTGCCGGAACCGTTCACGGTTCTCTGGCCGCAGGTGCTCTCACAACCACCTACACCGCTTCTCAGGGCCTGCTGCTCATGATCCCCAATATGTATAAGATCGCAGGCGAGCTGCTTCCCGCAGTTTTCCACGTATCCGCAAGATGCGTCGCTTCTCACGCTCTTAACATCTTCGGCGATCATTCCGACGTCTATGCATGTCGTCAGACCGGTTTCGCAATGCTTGCAGAAACCAACCCGCAGGAGGTCATGGACCTCGGCGCTGTTGCGCACCTCGCTGCAATCAAGGGACGCGTTCCCTTCATCAACTTCTTCGACGGCTTCCGTACCTCGCATGAGATACAGAAGATCCAGGTCTGGGATTACGAAGACCTCAAGGAGATGTGCGACATGGACGCTGTTGAGGCGTTCAGAAAGCGTGCTCTCAACCCCGAGCGTCCCGTAATGCGCGGCTCTCACGAGAACGGTGATATCTTCTTCCAGCACCGTGAGGCCTGCAACAAGTATTATGACGCTATCCCCGGCATCGTCGAGGAGTATATGGACAAGGTCAACGCCAAGCTCGGCACTGACTACAAGCCCTTCAACTACTACGGCGCTCCCGACGCTGACAGAGTCATCGTCGCTATGGGCTCCATCTGCGACGTTGCAGAGGAAGTTATCGACTACCTCACCGCCAAGGGCGAGAAGGTCGGTCTCGTCAAGGTTCGCCTTTACAGACCCTTCTCCGCTGACAGACTTGTCGCAGCTATCCCCGCAACCGCCAAGAAGATCGCTGTTCTCGACAGAACAAAGGAGCCCGGCGCTCTCGGCGAGCCCCTCTATCTTGATGTTGTTACCGCTCTTGCTACAAAGGGCGTGACCGCAAAGGTCTGCGGCGGCCGTTACGGTCTCGGTTCCAAGGACACTCCGCCTTCAAGCGTGTTCGCTGTCTATGACGAGCTCAAGAAGGACGAGCCCAAGAACCAGTTCACTATCGGCATCAACGATGATGTTACCCACCTGTCCCTCGAGGAGAAGGAAGCTCCCAACACCGCAGCTCCCGGCACCATCGAGTGCAAGTTCTGGGGTCTCGGCGGCGACGGCACAGTCGGCGCGAACAAGGACTCCATCAAGATCATTGGCGACCACACCGACAAGTACATCCAGGCTTACTTCCAGTATGACTCGAAGAAGACGGGCGGTATCACCATCTCCCACCTTCGTTTCGGCGACAACCCGATAAAGAGCCCCTACTATATCAACAAGGCTGACTTCGTTGCCTGCCACAACCCCTCTTATGTCGAGAAGGGCTACAAGATGGTCAACGATGTTAAGCCCGGCGGCGTTTTCCTCATCAACTGCCAGTGGGACGCTGATGAGCTCAACGAGAAGATGCCCGCGGAGGCTAAGCGCTACATAGCCAAGAACAACATCCAGCTCTACACCGTCAACGCTATCGATATCGCAGCAAAGATCGGTCTGGGCAAGCGCACCAATACCGTTCTTCAGTCCGCATTCTTCTCCCTTGCCAAGATTCTTCCCGAGGAAGAGGCTATCGGCTACATGAAGGAGAAGGCCCAGAAGTTCATGAAGAAGGGCAAAGAGATAGTCGAGATGAACGAGAAGGCTATCGACGCCGGCGCTACCGCATACGTCAAGATCGACGTTCCCGCGGACTGGGCTGACGCTGTTGACGCTCCCAAGGCTGTCAGCGAGAACGGTCCTGAGAAGCTCGTCAAGATGGTCGACTCCATCATGAGACCTGTCGGTCTTATGAACGGCGATTCTCTCCCGGTTTCCGTCTTTGTTGATCACGCAGACGGCACATTCGAGCAGGGCGCATCCGCCTATGAGAAGCGCGGCGTCGCGGTCATGGTTCCCGAGTGGAACGCAGAGACATGCGCACAGTGCAACCAGTGCTCCTTCGTCTGCCCGCATGCAACTATCCGCCCGTACCTTCTGACCGAAGAAGAGGCTGCCAACGCTCCTGAGGGCGCAGCTATCGTCGACAAGAAGGCAGGCAAGGGCAAGGGCGTCTACAAGTACTCCCTCGCTGTTTCTCCCCTCGACTGCATGGGCTGCGGCGTCTGCGTAGGCGTCTGCCCGACCAATTCGCTCAAGATGGTCTCCCGTGAGAGCCAGGATGCGAAGCAGTCCGTATTCGATTACATGGTCGCAAACGTCTCCGTCAAGGATGAGGTTGCAGACGGCACCGTTATCGGCAGCCAGTACAAGACTCCGCTGCTCGAGTTCTCCGGTTCCTGCGCAGGCTGCGCCGAGACCGCTTATGCCCGCCTGATAACCCAGCTGTTCGGCGATAAGATGTATATCTCCAACGCCACCGGCTGCTCGTCCATCTGGGGCGGCCCCGCTGCGACTTCCCCCTACACCACCAACAAGGTCGGCCACGGTCCCGCATGGGCTAACTCCCTGTTCGAGGACAACGCCGAGCACGGCTTCGGTATGCTCCTCGGTCAGAATGCTGTCCGCAACAGACTTATAGCAAAGGTCGAGGCTATCGCCGAGTCCGACAAGGCTTCCGACGAGGTCAAGGCTGCAGCTAAGGCATTCCTTGACACGAAGGACGATGTCAAGACCAACGGCGCTGCTGCCGACGCACTTGCCGACGCTATCAAGGATATCGACTGCGCAGACTGCAAGGATATCGTTGAGAACAAGGAGTTCCTCTCCAAGAAGAGCGTCTGGATCTTCGGCGGCGACGGCTGGGCATACGA
>DKDF01000105.1:12452-28376 GCA_002451755.1 Ruminococcaceae bacterium UBA6855 | reverse complement strand
TTGATGAGAATATAAAATTTGCGCAAACAAATAACTAAAGCTTCTTTTGCCTACTTTTCTTCTCGAAGAAAAGTAGGTCAAAGAAAAGTAGGGGAGAGTTCGAGGCGGACGATTGTTTTGAGGGTTCCGTCCGAGGAGAAGAAACATTCGAGGAGCGAGTTTTCGTCGGCGGAGAGCTTTGCCGTTATGACGTCCGACTCCTTTATCGGCGAGCGATAGGAAATGCGATAAGCTGTGATCTGCCGTTTTTCGTAAAGCTCTTTCGGCATGGCTTCAAGCGCAAGCGTGAAATAGTTTGCGTTGTGAACGTGACCGTTATAATCTATGTCGCCGCGACGGAGAAGAACGGGAACCTCTGCGTCGAATTCCTTCGGCGGGACGAGACGCGGCAGCTTTTCCTTTGACTCATCCTCCGGCTCGGGCTTGTAAAGCGCGATGAGCTCTTCCGTAGACTTTACAAGTCTTCCCGTCGATACGTCCATGCGCACAAGAACGGCGTTTCCTTCGGCGCAGAGCTCGCCGGACGCAGTTTTTATAGTCATCCTTCTCCCGCATTGAATCGACGGTTTCAGCCCGACGGCGCACGTCGACTGAATGAGCTCCTCCCCGTATGCGGGGAAGCGGTGAATTCTGACATTCCATTCCGCAACTATCCATGCGACCCCTGCCGCCGCGCCGGAAATGAGACTGTCGCCGACGGAGTCCGAATGGTGACTGCCCGTGTTTTCAAATATGCGGAGAACGGCTTCCGGAGTCATAAGTCCGCCCCTGCCGAAATCCTCTATTCTGCTGTGATATTTTTCGCTGAATATCATTTTTGTTTACCGTCTTTCATCATTGTTTACGGAATTGATTATATCACCCGCGGGCGGCTGTGTCAATTATGCAAAACCGCCGCCGTGCATATATTTTCCTTGCAAGCGGACGTAAAATATGATATAATTCAAAGTAAGGACAGAAAAGGAGCAACGTTTATTAAATATGCCACACGGGTAAGATTGCTTACCATCATTTATTCGATAATCTTTTGGGCGGTGACAATCGCTTTTGCAGAGAAAATCGGTGTTACGCTGATGTATTTTTCGCCGCTCATATACATACTGACGCTCTACGCGGGAATGTTTATGATTATTTTTCTGCTGAGAATGAGACGGTCGGAAAGAGCTGCAAAAGCATTTGAAAAGGGCGACTATAAAAAAGCCGCCGCAATCGGCGAAAAAATGCTCAGTTACGAGGAATATACACATTCAAATTCAAAAAGAAAGAGAGACGGAAGCGTAGTTCTGGGGCTTTACCTCTCGCTTGCCGTCATTTATTTTACGGAAAACAATGATGAAAAATTCCTTTTGCGCATAAACAGTATTGACGAGGAAAAATATAAGGACGCAAAGGATTTCCGCGTCGACGTAAACAAGAAAATGTTCTGGCTTTCGCTTTATTATCTGCAAAAGTCCGATTTTGAAAACGCGCGTATCTGTTACGACAAAATTGAAAAAGTTGCGGAATTTCATACCCAGATAAGCTTTCTTGAAGGCTTCAAGGCTTATAAGGACGGCGATATTGACGCCGCAAAGGAAAAGATGAACTATGTTTATACGGCGCTCGCCTCTCCCGTTCTTCGTCACAAGGCGGAGGAGATACTTTCCGCAGGGGAGAAAAGCGAGGCGTGACAGTGCAGTCCTGAAATAATAACAACTAAAAACAGCCGCCCTCGGGCGGCTGTTTTTTATTTTGTTTTATTTTGGAGCTTTGCTGCCGTAACGGTGTTTTTAAGCAGCATTGTGACCGTCATCGGGCCGACACCTCCGGGAACGGGGGTGATGAATGACGCGAGCGGTTCAACCGCGGCGAAATCAACGTCGCCCGTCAGCTTTCCTTCCGGGGTTCTGTTCATTCCGACGTCTATCACAACCGCGCCGGGTTTGACCATGTCAGCCGTCACAAAGCCGGCCTTGCCGACTGCGGAAACAAGAATGTCCGCGCGGCGGGTGACCTCGGGCAGGTTTTCCGTCTTTGAATGACAGATTGTCACGGTGCCGTTTTCATGCAGGAGGAGCATTGCCATGGGCTTGCCGACGATATTGCTTCTGCCGACGATAACGCAGTTTTTGCCTGCGGTCGCGATATTTTCATGATGCAGCATCTCGATTATTCCCGCCGGGGTGCAGGGCAAAAACACATTGCCGCCCGTCACCACCGCGCCGACATTCTGCGGATGGAAGCAATCGACATCCTTTTCGGGCGAGATGCGGCGGATAAGCTCCTCTGAGTCGATATGCTCCGGCACGGGAAGCTGGCAGAGTATGCCGCTGACGGACGAATCCGCATTGAGGCGGTCGATGAGCGCGATGAGCTCCTCCTGCTTCGTATCGGCGGGGAGCGCAAATTCGAGCGACTTTATGCCGACCTTTTCGCAGCTCTTCTTTTTGTTGTTGACATACACACGCGACGCAGGGTCGTCGCCGACGATTATAACCGCAAGGCACGGCTCAACGCCGCGGCTTTTCAGATATTCCACGCGCTCGCGCACGGAGTCGAGCACCTCGCCGGAGATGAGCTTTCCGTCTATCAGCTTTGCCATCTTATTCACTCTTTTCGCTTGATTTATTCCGTCTTTGTGCCGCCGTCGGGCTTCTCTGCGGAAGTCTCCTCTGTTTTTGCCTGCTCGGCGGCTGCGGCGGCTTCATCCGCAAGACGCTCTTTTCTGGTCTTGACGACATCCGCCGGGAAATAGTCCACGCCCTCGATGGGCTTGGGATGCTTCGTATATTTGACGGTGAAGACTATGAACAGCACGAGAGACACGAGCATGAGCACGCCGGAGACGACCTGCGAAACTCTTATAGTAGTGTTGCCGATATAGAGGCTGTCGGTTCTGAAGCCCTCGATTATCATTCTGCCCAGTCCGTACCACGCGCCGTAGCCGAGGAAGAGCTGGCCGCTGAACTTTCTGCACTTTTTATAGATAATATAAAGAATGACAAAGCCGATAAGGCACCAGAGCGATTCATAGAGGAAGGTCGGATGAACCGGCTTGTTCGGATCCATTGTTATGCCTTTTTCGGCGAGCAGCTGGCTGTCCTGGATTATCGTTGCCGCTATTTTCTTGCTCCACATTCCCCAGGGCGCGTCGGTGTTTGTGCCGAAGGCTTCCTGATTCATGAAGTTGCCCCAGCGGCCGATGCCCTGACCGATAAGAAGGCTTATGCCGCCCATATCAAGAAGGTTGAGGACATTTATTTTTCTGACCTTGCAGACTATCAGCGCGGCGAGAAGCCCCGCGATTACGCCGCCGTAGATGGCGAGTCCGCCCTGCCAGATCTGCGGAATCTCCGCCGGATGAAGCTTATAATAGTCCCACTGGAATATAACATAGTACGCGCGCGCGCCTATTATTCCCGCAAGGGTGCCGTAGATGAGCACATCGAGCATCTTGTCGAGGCTTATGCGCCATTTATAAGCCATTCTGCCGCCGAATAGCGCGGCGAGAATGAATCCGAAGGCGATAATGATCCCGTAGAACTTGATGCTGATCTCGTTCCCGAAGAGCGAGAACTCGACAAGGGTAGACGGGATGTTGAATCCCCTCTTGATCCAGGTGAAATATACGGTCGTGTAATCTGACATAGACATCATCCTCTCATTCAGAACTGTAAAGCGATTCACTTTACAGAATTTATACCACTGAATTATCGGTCTAAGCTGATTTTGAAAATACATTCAGCCGCAGAATCCGATATTTTTCAACGCTTTTCGCGTTTATATGCAATTGGCAAAAGCAAAACAAAAATCCGTCAGATCAGTCCGTAAAGCTATATGGCTTTACGCATTGTTTTGCTTATTCCGCTGCGCTCGCGATTATTTTTCTGAGCACATCCACGCCCTCTCCGGTCTGTGAAGAGAACGGAACAGTCTCATAGTCCGGGAAATCGGCGAGTTCTGTTTTGAACGCTTCAAGGCGCTGGGCGCGCTCGGTTTTGTTGAGCTTGTCTATCTTCGTCAGCGCGATAACGGTTTTGTATCCGCCGGATTTCAAGAAGTTCAGCATGTCGTAGTCATCCTTGCTCGGCTTGTGGCGCGAGTCGATGAGCTGGACAACAAGAGCGATATTGCGCTCGGAGCCGAAATAGCCCTCCATGAGATCCGCCCAGCGGAGCTTTTCGCTCTTTGCCGCCTTGGCGTAACCGTAGCCCGGGAGATCGACGAAATTCACCTTGTCGCCTTTGAAAAAGTTGACGGTGACGGTCTTTCCCGGAACGGAGCTGACGCGGGCAAGATTCTTGCGGTTGAACAGCTTGTTCATCAGCGACGACTTGCCGACATTGGAGCGCCCGGAGAAAACTATCTCGGGTTCGGCAAACCTTTTGAGCTGAGCCGAAGTGCCGTAAGAACGGTCGAATTCAATGATATCAAATCTCATAAAAACCTCACTGCGTGACGCGGCTTCTGCGTCCGCTTGTTTTATCGTGCGCCGGGATATCGGCGTGTTTGCTGTCTTTAGAATCATCATGCGCGTCAACGACCTCGGCGGGCTTGCTGACGGGCAGGAGCGCGATGCTCAGCACCTCATCAACATGGCTGACGGGGACGAACTCGACATTCGCTTTCACCGCATCGTCGACCTCGTCGAGATCGGGCACATTCGCCTTTGGTATAATAACGGTCTTTATGCCGCGTATGTAAGCCGCCATGGACTTCTCCTTGAGCCCGCCTATCGGCAGGACTCTGCCGCGCAGGGTGACTTCGCCTGTCATAGCCACATCTCTTCTGACGGGCGCGCCTGTCAGGGCGGAGACGAGCGCCGTAGTCATTGTGACGCCAGCGGACGGACCGTCCTTCGGGACTGCGCCCTCAGGGCAATGGATATGTATATCTTTATTTTTATAGAATTTGCTGTCTATTCCGAGCATATCGGCGCGGGAGCGGACATAGGACATCGCCGCATGGGCACTCTCCTTCATCACATCGCCGAGAGAGCCGGTGAGTTCAAGCTTGCCCGTGCCGTCGAGCACAGCCGCTTCGACCTCGAGCAGCTCGCCGCCGACGGAAGTCCACGCAAGTCCGTTGACCACGCCGACCTCATCGGAATCCCTGAGCTTCTCTTCCTTGAACTTCGGGTTGCCGAGCAGAGTCTGAAGATCGCTCTCCTTGACGCTTATCTTCTCCTCGCCCTCGGCTATACGCTTGGCGGCCTTGCGGCAGACGGAGGCTATGAGCTGTTCGAGCCTTCTGACGCCCGCCTCGCGGGTGTAGCCGTCTATGATATTTCTTATCGCGCCGTCCGTGAAGCGGAGCTGACGCGCGGTGAGTCCGTGTTTTTTGAGCTGCTTGGGGATAAGATGCTTCTTGGCGATATGGAACTTCTCTTCTGCCGTATAGCTGCCGAGTTCAATAACCTCCATGCGGTCATAGAGCGGCGCGGGGATATCGGAAGCGACATTCGCCGTGGTTATGAACAGCACCTTGCTCAAGTCATAGGGAATCTCAAGATAATTGTCCCTGAACGCATAGTTCTGTTCGGAATCGAGCACTTCGAGCAGCGCGGAGGACGGATCGCCCTTGTAGTCGCTGCCGAGCTTATCGACCTCATCGAGCAGAATGAGCGGATTCGAGCTGCCCGCCTGCTGGATAGCGGCAATTATTCTGCCGGGCATCGAGCCGATATATGTCTTTCTGTGGCCGCGTATCTCCGCCTCGTCATGGACGCCGCCGAGAGATATGCGGGCATATTTTCTGCCCATAGCGCGAGCGACCGACTTTGCGACCGAGGTCTTGCCGACTCCGGGAGGGCCGACGAGGCAGATTATCTGGCCGCCGACATCGGGCGCGAGCGAGCGCACAGCCATAAATTCGAGTATGCGCTCCTTGACCTTTTTGAGCCCGTAGTGATCCGCCTCAAGTATCTTGTGGGCGCGGGTAAGGTCGAGGTTATCTTTTGTATATTTGCCCCAGGGAAGTTCAAGGCAGGTCTCAAGATAGTTCCTGCTCACCGCCGCCTCAGGCGACTGAACCGCGTAGCGTTCGAGCCTGTCGCACTCGCGCAAAAGCTTTTCTTTTGATGCATCGTCAACGGGCAGAGCCGCGATTTTGTCGCGGAACTCCTGAATCTCCTCCTCGGGAGACACGCCGTTGTTGAGCTGGGACGAAATGACTTTGAGCTGCTCGCGAAGATAGTATTCGCGCTGGCTGTCGTCCATCTGCTTTTGCACCATCTCCTGAATCTCGTCCTCATATTCGAGCAGACGGGATTCTTTGAGCAGGAGCACGCAGAGCTTTTCAAGGCGCTTTATCGGGTCGAGCTCCTCGAGAACGGACTGCCTGTCCGAGAATTCGAGAGCTATATTGCCGGCGATGAAATCAGCCATGTCGCCGGGATGATCGAAACCGAGCACAGCGAGCACGACGTCGGGAGAGAGCTGGGGCGCGCTCTGCGCATAGCCCTCAAAGATGCTCTTTGCGCTTCTGATGAGCGCCTGACCGTACTCGTTTTCTCTGTCATATTTGCGTATTGCGCAGGCTCTTATCGCGCCGACAAGGTGCGGCTCGGACGAGACGATTCCATTCAGGCGTGCGCGGTACATACCCTTGACGGACACGCGCACTATATCCCCCTCGCCCGGGAGCTTTGCGACGCGCGAAACGGTCGCGACAACGCCGAGCTTATAGAGATCGTTGAAATCGGGATCGTCGACCGCTATATCTTTCTGCGCGGTCAGGAAAATTTTTCTGTCGCCCGCGAGCGCCGCTTTCAGCGCATCTATAGATTTTTCTCTGCCAACATCAAAATGCACCTGCATGCCGGGAAACACCACGAGACCTCGCAGCGCAACGGTCGGCATAAGCAGAGCCGCAGATTCAAATTTATCTTCCATAATATATCTTCCTTTTTCGTTGATATGCCGCCGAAAAGCGGCTTTCCCCGTCTTTAAATCGTAAACGCTTTATCTGTTTATTATACTTCATATTACCCGCTCCGTCAACAGACAGAGCCGCAGGGAATATGTAAAATAAAGGATACAGACGGTTTGACTGTATAAAAACGCGACCGGAGCGGTGCGTGCCGTTCCGGTCTGAGAAATTATTTCTTCTTTTTGCCAAAGAATCCGCGCTTCTCATCAGGGGTGACATCGCTGTAGCCCATGGTATCCTTGAAGTTTTTGAGTGCCTCGCGCTGAGGCGCAGTCAGATCCTTCGGGACTTCGACGATTATGCGTATATACTGATCGCCTCTGCCGCGCGAATTGAGATACTGAATGCCCTTGCCCTTGAGGGACATGACGGTGCCGGGCTGAGTGCCGGCGGGCAGGTCGAACTTGACCTTGCCGTCAATGGTAGGCACCATGATGCTGTCGCCCAGAGCCGCCTGGACGAAGTTTACCTTGCAGTCATACCAGATGTTATAGCCCTCGCGTTCAAAGAACGGATGCGGTCTGACGAACACGGAAACATGAAGATCGCCGGAGGGACCTCCGTTCGAGCCCATGCTGCCCTCGCCGCGCACGGAGATGACCTGTCTGTCGTCGATACCGGCGGGGATATTCACCTCGAGCTCACGGCGCTTGGACACGCGTCCGCCGCCGCGGCACTTCTGGCACGGCTTCTCGACAATTTTGCCTCTGCCGCCGCACTTGGGGCAGGTCTTGGTGGTCGAAATAACACCGAACGGTGTTCTCTGCTGGACATTCACCTGACCTCTGCCGCCGCAGTCGGGGCAGGTCTTGGTGGTCGAGCCCTTCTGAGCGCCCGAGCCGCCGCAGTCAGGACAGGTCTCGATGCGATGTATCTCTATCTTGCGCTTACAGCCCTTCGCCGCCTCTTCAAATGAAATGGTGACGCGCGCCTGAACGTCGTCGCCGCGCCTCGGGGCGTTGGGGTCGGAGCGTCCGCCGCCGAAGCCGCCGAACCCTCCGCCGCCTCCGAAGAAGCTGCCGAAAATATCGCCTAAATCGAAGTCAACTCCGCCGGAGCCCGTGCCCCAGCCGCCTGCGCCGCCGCCCGCGCCGAAGTTCGGATCGACACCGGCATGACCGAACTGGTCGTACCTGCCGCGCTTATCCTTATCGGAGAGCACCTCGTATGCCTCGTTGACCTCCTTGAATTTCGCCTCGGCGTCAACGTCACCGGGGTTGAGATCGGGATGATACTGCTTCGCCTTCTGACGGTATGCTTTTTTTATCTCGTCCTCAGTGGCATTTTTGCTGACCCCGAGCACCTCGTAAAAATCTCTTTTATCAGCCAAGGGAAATTACTCCTTTTTACTTACAATGTACTATTGAGGGACCGCAAAGCAATCCCTCAGCCAGTCATACTTTTTTTGCAAAGCATCGCTTTACACCGGAGCGTCGTGGCGCCGCCCCCATAACGGCATATTACAACACCGTTTCATATTTGTGCCGCTCGCGCGGCATCGGGTCGTCGAGTCGCCGACCCCTACAAAATCTATGCGTTGGTTCTCACAACGCAGCTATGTGCGGTTTCTCCGCAAGCCTTATCAAGGCAGGCAATCGCGGAATTTTGTGTGAGACAAGGCGTGAGGTTCTGCCCGCGAGGGAGCGTGCGTTGGTACGTGACCGAACGGGCATGGTTCTCACAACGCCGTATCGCGCAAAATTACGCAATGCCGGATATTAGTCGTTGTCTTCGGGAACGTCCGTATAGTTCGCCTCAGTGTATCCCGCATCATTGCCGGGCTGAGCGCCGTCGGCACCCTGCTGAGCCTGAGCCTGCTCGGCAGCTGCCTTGTAGACCTTCTCGGAGATCTCATAGAACTTAGCGGTGAGCTCCTCCTGGCGGGACTTGATGAGGTTGATATCCTCACCCTTGAGGGCTTCCTTAAGAGCATCAACCTTGTCGTTAATGTCCTTCTTGTCGTCCTCGGAGAACTTGTCGCCGTCCTCGCTGACGAGCTTCTCGCACTGATAGACCATCTGGTCTGCGCCGTTTCTGATATCGACTTCCTCGCGGCGCTTCTTGTCTTCCTCAGCGAACTTTTCAGCCTCGTCAACAGCCTTCTGGATATCCTCCTTGGACATGTTGGACGAAGAGGTGATGGAGATCGACTGCTCCTTGCCGGTGCCCAGATCCTTTGCGGAAACATGGACTATGCCGTTTGCATCGATATCGAAGGTAACTTCGATCTGCGGCACGCCTCTGCGTGCGGGCATGATGCCGTCGAGGTGGAACACGCCGAGGGTCTTGTTATCCTTAGCGAAGTCTCTCTCGCCCTGGAGGACATGGACTTCAACTGAGGGCTGATTATCAACCGCGGTCGAGAAGATCTGGCTCTTCTTGACGGGGATGGTGGTGTTTCTGTCGATGATCTTGGTGTTTATGCCGCCCATGGTCTCGATACCGAGTGACAGCGGGGTGACATCAAGAAGAAGCAGTCCCTTGACATCGCCTGCAAGGACGCCGCCCTGGATAGCAGCACCGATAGCGACGCACTCATCGGGGTTGATGCCCTTGAAGGGCTCGACGCCTGTGTACTTCTTAACAGCTTCCTGAACAGCGGGGATACGGGACGAGCCGCCGACCATAAGAATCTTGTGGAGATCGGAAGTCTTGAGGCCGGAGTCCGAGATAGCCTGGCGTACAGGACCCATTGTCGCTTCAACGAGGTCTGCGGTCAGTTCGTTGAACTTAGCTCTGGTGAGGGTCATCTCGAGGTTGAGCGGAGTGCCGTCGGACTTCAGACCGATGAAAGGCAGGTTGATGGTGGAAGTGGTGACGTTGGAAAGCTCAATCTTTGCTTTCTCGGCAGCCTCTTTCAGTCTCTGCATAGCCATCTTGTCGCCGCGAAGATCAACACCCTCGCTCTTCTTGAACTCGTCGGCGATCCAGTCGATAACTCTCTGGTCGAAATCGTCGCCGCCGAGGCGGTTGTTACCGGCAGTTGCAAGAACTTCCTGAACGCCGTCGCCCATCTCGATGATGGAGACATCAAATGTGCCGCCGCCGAGGTCATAAACCATAACCTTCTGGTCGTTCTCTTTATCGATACCGTAAGCAAGAGCCGCCGCTGTGGGCTCGTTGATTATTCTCTTGACCTCAAGGCCTGCTATCTTACCTGCATCCTTTGTAGCCTGACGCTGGGAGTCGGTGAAGTAAGCGGGAACGGTGATAACAGCCTCAGTGACCTTCTCGCCGAGATAAGACTCTGCGTCGGTCTTGAGCTTCTGCAGGATCATTGCAGAAATCTCCTGAGGAGTATACTGCTTGTCGTCAATCTTAACTTTGTAGTCGGAACCCATCTGTCTCTTGATGGAGGAGACGGTTCTGTCGGGATTTGTGATAGCCTGACGCTTTGCGACCTGGCCGACAAGTCTCTCGCCGGTCTTGCCGAATGCGACGACGGAAGGCGTGGTTCTTGCGCCCTCGGCGTTGGGGATAACGACGGGCTCGCCGCCCTCGATAACTGCTACACATGAATTTGTTGTACCTAAGTCAATACCTATAACCTTTGACATAATAAATTACCTCCGAAGTAATGAATTGTTTAATTTATATTCCAAAAATGCCTTGCGGCATCAGTTGGCAACCTGAACGACTGCAGGTCTTATGACCGTGTCGCCGAGCTTATAGCCCTTTGTGAACACTTTGACGATAACATTCTCGCCGACGCTCTCGTCCTCGACATGCATGACAGCCGAGTGGATGTTCGGGTCGAATGCGTCGCCCTCGGCGCCGAACGCCTCAATGTCGAGCGCTTTGAGAATATCGCCGAACTGCCTGTATATCTGCTCGACTCCCTTGCGGTAGCTGTCGGCATCGGCCTCGGCGTTCATCGCCGCGCGTTCAAAATTATCTATGACCGGGAGAAGCTTCTCGACGACATCCGTTTTTGAGCGGATTTTTATGTCGTCCTTCTCGCGCAGCGAACGCTTGCGGAAGTTATCGTATTCCGCCGCGAGGCGCAGGAAGTTGTCGGCACTCTCCTTGAGTGACTGCTGAGCCTTTTCGAGCTCTTTTTCGAGCTCGGCTATGCGGTCTTTTTTCGAGGACTTTGAGGCTTTCTTTTCAGCCTTCTTTGCGTCCTCTGCCGGAGCGGTCTCGGGGGTGGTGTTCTCCTCCGCCTGCTCGGGCTTTTTCGTGCTCT
The DNA here is from genome assembly GCA_002451755.1 of Ruminococcaceae bacterium UBA6855. Classification (GTDB taxonomy): domain Bacteria; phylum Bacillota; class Clostridia; order Oscillospirales; family Acutalibacteraceae; genus CAG-177. The sequence continues at coordinate 17,281 of DKDF01000105.1, read as the reverse complement.
CGCTCATTGGTGTTACATTCCTTTCGTTATTCTTCAAGTGCTTTTTCCATCGTTTTGCTGATGCACTGAGAAATATATTTAAGACCGGGAACCAGTCTGCGGTAGTCCATTCTTGTCGGTCCGATAATGCCTATCGAGCCGCTGCTGTCCTCGCCGACGGTGTACCGCGCGAGGATAACGCTCGAATTGTCGAGCTGAACGAAGCCGTTCTCCCTGCCGATCCTTATCTCAAGTTCGCCCTTCATGCTGTCCGCGAGGGTCCGCAGCGGAGTGCCGCGGCTCAAAAACTCGAGCAGCTCATACGCTCTGCCTGCATACTCTCTGTGGTGCAGCAGATTTGACTGACCGGAGAGGAACACATGCGGCTGTGCGGCGCTCTGCGACAATTCGGCGACCGCCGAAAGCATCGGGAACATCGCGAGCGACTCCATTCCGAGCCGCGCCGCTATCGACTGGAGATAAGCGGGGGTCAGGCTGCTGACCGGCACGCCGATGAGCATCGCCTGCGCGACATTATAAAATGTTTCGCAGATCGTCGCGTCTATCGCGGAGTCGAGCCTGAACAGCTTGCTTCTGAGGATACCGTTGCTCGCCAAGAGCACTATCATCGCAGTGTGCGGTGAAATCGGAACCAATTCGACGCGCTTTATCTTCGTGTTCTCGCCCGACGGCGTCGTCATAACGGCGGCGCACTGGGTGAGATAAGCGAGCGCTTCGCCCGCGTGCCTCAAAAGGCTCTCGGGGTCGCCGTTCGCGTTGCCGATACCCGCGTCGATGAGCCTGCGCGATTCCTCGCTGAGCTCGCTCTCGGGGACGAGGTTATCGACATAATATCGATAGCCCTCGCCGGTGGGGACACGCCCCGCCGAGGTGTGCGGCTGATCGAGCAGCCCGAGATAGCCGAGATCCGCCATCTCGTTTCGCACGGTAGCGGAGGAAACGGACATATCAAGAGAATCAAGCAGAGCCTTTGAGCCAACGGGCTCGCCGGTCTTTATATACTGCTCGACAACGGCTGCAAGGATCTTCTCTTTTCTCTCGCTGAGTTCCATTTGTCTCTGCCTTTCTTTTTGTTCGTTAGCACTCTCGATGCCCGAGTGCTAACTTACAATTCATACTATACAACCAGATGCAGATTTTGTCAACAATTTATTTGTAAACACTTTGTGAACTTCACAATCGCATTGGCAAAATTTCGATATAACAACATTGACATATGCAAAATTTGCGATATAATAAGAATATGACAGAAAAAAGCAAAACCCAGGAGTTAATAGCATGAAATACAATTATATTATATTTGACCTTGACGGAACTCTGCTGAACACGCTCGACGATCTTCGGGACAGCACGAATTTTGCCCTGCGCCGATTCGGTTTCCCTGAGCGCACGACGGATGAGGTCAGAAGATTTGTCGGCAACGGCGTGGCAAGGCTCATCCATCTCGCAGTGCCCGAGGGCACGGACGAAAAGACAGAAGCCGACTGTCTCGCCGTTTTCAAGGCGCACTACAAAGATAATATGACCAACAAGACCGCGCCCTACCCCGGAATAATAGAGCTTCTGAAAAAATTGCGAGCTCTCGGAGTCAAGATAGCGGTTGTTTCAAACAAATTTGAGCCGGCTGTTGTCGGGCTGTGCGAGGACTACTTCGGCGGACTCGTTGACGCCGCGGTCGGTCAGACAGAAGACAGGCAGAAGAAGCCCGCTCCCGACGGAGTTTTATATGCGATGAAGCTGCTCGGCGCAGACCCCGCAAAGACTGTATACTCCAACGATTCCGAGGTCGATGTGCTCACGGCGAGGAACTCGAATCTGCCGTGCATCGGCGTGTCCTGGGGATTCCGTGAACGAAAAGTTCTCGAAGACGGCGGCGCGGATTATATCGCCGACCGCGCGGAGGATATATTAGGTATTATAGAATAAAACTTGCGGAGGCAAATCAATGTCCGAATCCTTATACACAGTTCTATGGTACATCAACAACGCCGTGCTCGGTCTGCTTCAGAGCGGATTTTTGTGGTACAATCTGACCCCGAAATACAACAAGCACGTCGTTTTTTTAATAACCACCGTTCCATTCACATTTCTTGTACTGTCCCAGAAATTCGTGGATTTTGTCGCCCCGTCGTTTCTGGTGCTTCTGCCGCTCGCGTATTATTTTGTCTGCGCAGCAGTGCTCTACAAAGAGAAATTCAGAACAAAAGCGTTTGTATCGATAGCCATTTTTACGTTGGAATCATGTACCACTGCCCTTCTCGTTCCGATATTGAATGCACTGGGCATAGGCAGCAACAGCCCGGAAGCAAATCTTATACTGACGCCGTTTCTGCTCGTATACACAATTATTTTCATTGCGTTTACATATTTCAGAAAGCGCAAGCTTGAGGGCGGCTCAATAAGGCCGACTTCGATGCTTGCATTCATTATATTTCCGCTGAGTCAGATGCTGCTGCTCGACACATGTCTTATATTATTGAACCATTTCGACTGGGCAACCGAAAACAACCCGCTCTCACTGTTCAAGGATCGCGACCGCACGACGCTGTTGACTTTTGCAATTGTCGCGGTATTCAGCATTGCCGCGGATGTTATACTCTTCTATGTCATGAACCGCTCTTCGCAGAACGAGAAGCTGCGCGAAGAGCTCAAGATGCAGGAATATCAGAACAGCGTCAACCTCGACTACTACAAAAATGTCGAGAAAAACAGCGTTGAGGCGAGGAAGATTCGTCACGATCTCGCGAATATGGTGCAGACCGCCTACGAAATAATGGAGAACGGCACGGAGAGCGACAAGGAGTCGGCGAAGAAGATGCTCGCCCAGCTCAGGACGGAAGTCGCAGATATAAAAATTGAGCGCTTCTGCCAAAACACTCTCGTCAACGCGATAGCTTCAAACAAGGCGGCCGAATGCAGAAAGAACGACATTGATTTCGACTTCGATCTGCGCGTTCCGGAGAATCTCGGCATAGAAGAAGTCGATATCTGCAAGGCTTATGTCAACATTTTTGACAACGCGATAAACGCGGTGAAGGCAATCGACGGAAAAAGATACGTAAAGATAAAGAGCTTTACAAATCCGGACGACGGTATGCTCTATATTTCCGGCGAAAACGACGTTGCGCCGGACTACGAAGAGAAGAAAAAGGCGAGAACAGGCGAGCACGGCTACGGTTTGAGGATTCTCAGAGACACAGCAGAAAAATACGGCGGACGGCTCGTGAAAAGCGACAAGGGAGATACCTTTACAGTTGTAATGACCATGAAAGCCGAAATAGATTAGACATTATAGCGTAAACAATTTATACTTACGGAGGCAAATCAATGTCCGAATCTATTTACACATCTTTATGGTATGTCAATAACATAATGGCCGCCTTGCTTCGCGGCGGTTTCCTATGGTATAACTTGACACCGAAGTTTAATAAACATCTTGTTCTTTTCGTAACCACTGTTCCGTTCGCATTTTTTGTCGTCTTGCAGAAATTCGTAACCGTTGTTGCCCCGTCGTTTCTGGTTATGCTTCCAATCACTTATTATTTTATCTGCGCGGCAGTGCTATACAAAGAAAAATTCAGAACGAAGGCGTTTGTGTCGATAACACTTTTTGCGCTGGAATCGTGCTTCATCGGTCTTTTGGCTCCGGTATTAAACCTGTTTGGAATAGGCAGCAACGATCCTAAAGCCAACATAGTTCTCACGCCACTTATGCTCGTGTACACAATGATTTTCCTTGTATTTACATATTTCAGAAAGCGCAAGCTTGAGAGCGGCTCGATAAAACCAACCTCAATGCTCGCATTTATCATCTTTCCACTAAGCCAAACACTGCTGCTCAACACCTGCCTCATCCTGTTAAATCACTTCAATTGGGCGGGTGAAAACAGTCCGCTCTCTCTTTTTAGAAACCGTGACCGCACAACGACGATAATTTTCGTCACATCCGCAATATTCAGCATCGCCGCGGATGTTATACTTTTCTACGTCATGAACCGCTCTTCGCAGAACGAGAAGCTGCGCGAGGAGCTGAAGATGCAGGAATATCAGAACAGCGTCAACCTTGACTACTACAAAAACGTCGAGAAAAACAGCATTGAAGCGAGAAAGATTCGCCACGACCTCGCGAACATGGTGCAGACTGCCTACGAAATAATGGAGAACGGCACGGAGAGCGACAAGGAGTCGGCAAAGAAGATGCTCGCTCAGCTCAAGACAGAAGTTGCCGACATAAAAATCGAGCGTTTCTGTCAAAACACTCTCGTCAATGCGATAGCCTCAAACAAAGCCGCCGAATGCAGGAAGAACGGCATCGATTTCGACTTCGATCTGCGCGTTCCGGAGACTCTCGGCATAGAAGAAGTCGACATCTGCAAAGCGTATGTCAACATTTTTGACAACGCGATAAACGCTGCGAAGGCAATCGACGGAAAAAGATATGTAAATATAAAGAGCTTTACAAATTCAGACGACGGTATGCTCTACATTTCCTGTGAAAACGATGTTGCGCCAGACTACGAAGAGAAGAAAAAGGCGAGAACAGGCGAACACGGCTACGGCTTGAAGATTCTCAGGGACACCGCCGAGAAATACGGCGGACGGCTCGTGACAGATGACAAGGGAAACACCTTTACAGTTGTAATGACCATGAAAGCTGAAAATCAGCCGGCAAAAGACTAAAAATCGCATCAAAAAAGCACCGCTCCGAAAAACGGAACGGTGCTTTCTTCATATCTGATATCAATCGTCATCGAGCTTGAGGACTGCCATGAACGCCTCCTGCGGCACTTCGACCGTGCCGAACTGGCGCATACGCTTTTTGCCCTCTT
>DKDF01000105.1:11719-12373 GCA_002451755.1 Ruminococcaceae bacterium UBA6855 | reverse complement strand
CGCCGCCGTAGCACTTGGCGAGAACGTCTTTTCTCATCGCCTTGACTGTTTCGCGGGCTATTACCTTGCCGCCGATGGCTATCTGGATCGGAATCTCAAACAGCTGGCGCGGGATATTATCCTTGAGCTTCTCGGCTATCTTTCTCGCGCGTCCGTAAGCCTTGTCGGCATGGATAATAAACGAGAGCGCGTCGATTATATCGCCGTTTAAGAGAACATCGAGCTTGACGAGGTTCGAGCGGCGATAATCGGTTATCTCGTAGTCAAACGACGCATAGCCGCGGGTGCGCGACTTTAGCGAATCGAAGAAATCATAGATTATCTCGTTGAGCGGCAGCTCATAGAGAATATCCACACGGTCGGAGGCGATATAGGTCATGTTCTTGAACACGCCGCGGCGCTCCTGACACAGATCCATTATCGCGCCGACATATTCGGGCGGCGAGTAGATATGCGCGTTTGTGAACGGCTCTTCGCTGTAGTCTATATTGACCGGGTCGGGATAGTGGGTCGGGTTATCTATCTCTATAACGCTGCCGTCGGTCAGGTGTATCTTATATATAACGCTCGGCACGGTCGTTACGAGGTCGAGGTCATATTCGCGCTCAAGGCGCTCCTGGATTATCTCAAGATGGAGCAGACCGAGGAAGCCGC
>DKDF01000105.1:0-11693 GCA_002451755.1 Ruminococcaceae bacterium UBA6855 | reverse complement strand
CGCAGCGGAAGCCGAAGCCGAGGGCAATCGAGTTTTCCTGTGTGTAGGACATGGACGCGTCGTTGAGCTTGAGCTTTTCGAGCGCGTCGCGCAGATTTTCGTAGTCCGCGCCGTCGGCGGGATAGACGCCGCAGAAAACCATCGGGTTTACCTTGCGGTAGCCTGCGAGCGGCTCTTTTGCGGGATTCTCCGCAGTCGTTACGGTATCGCCGACGCGGGCGTCGCTGACGGTCTTTATCGAGGCGGTGATATAGCCGACCTCGCCGGAGGTCAGTTCATCGGCGGGCTCCATGCTCGTGGCGCGCATATAGCCGACTTCAACGACCGTGAACTGTGCGCCGGTCGCCATCATGCGCATGGTGTCGCCTGGCTTTATCTTGCCCTCTTTTATTCTGACATAGACGATAACGCCCTTGTAGCTGTCATAGACCGAGTCGAATATGAGCGCTCTGAGCGGAGCGTTGTCATCGGTCACAGGTGCGGGGATATCGAGAACGATGCGTTCGAGAACCTCTTCGACATTCTCGCCCGTCTTTGCCGAGACGCGCGGAGCATTCGAGCAATCGAGACCTATGACCTCCTCGACCTCGGAAGCAACTCTGTCGGGGTCGGCGGCGGGCAGGTCTATTTTATTGATAACAGGGACTATCTCAAGGTCGTGGTCAAGCGCCAAATACGTGTTCGCGAGCGTCTGTGCTTCGATTCCCTGCGACGCGTCGATTATGAGCACCGCACCCTCACAGGCGGCAAGGGAACGCGAAACTTCATAGTTGAAGTCGACATGACCGGGAGTGTCTATAAGATTCAGTTCATAGACCTCGCCGTCGCTCGCGGCATAGTCCATTTTGACCGCGTGCGCCTTTATCGTGATTCCGCGCTCGCGCTCAAGATCCATGTTATCAAGTATCTGAGCGGTCATATCGCGCTTCGCCACGGAGTCGGTGAGCTCGAGGAGCCTGTCCGCGAGGGTCGATTTGCCGTGGTCGATATGCGCTATGATGCTGAAATTTCTGATGTTTTCTTTCTTGGTAGACAATTTATTGATCCTTTCGTGGGTCTTTTAGTCAAGCTCGGTCACAAGGGTCTCTGCGGAGGGTTTGCCGATCCACATATCGCCGAAGCTCTGACCCGCTATCTCCTCGCAGCGCTTCATCTGCTCGGGGGTCAGCGAGCACTTGCCGGTCTCTTTCTTCTCTTTTATAGCCTCGGTTATCATCTTGTGATCCTCGCGGGTCATCTTATAAGTGAACACGCAGACATAGACGAGACCGACGAAGATGAGCGGCAGGATGCAGTAGGTCACCTTCAGTCCGAATATACCCTTGGCGGTCTGTTCAAGGGCGTTCGCGCCCTCTGCGCCGGTACGGAAGCCGAAGCCTTTGAGAATAAATCCGGTGAACGCGCTCATAAGACCGTTTATGGTCTTTTTAATAAGCGTGTTGAAAGTCGAGATAACGCCCTCGCGGCGGCGTCCGGTTATCATCTCGTCAACATCCGTGACATCGGGCTGGATATTTGTGGCGGTGAAGCCGGGACCGGAGAAGCCGAAGTTATAGAGGATTATCGAAACAATGACGACCCAGAGCGGAGTGCTCTTGCCGATAAACAGGTTCATGATAAGTCCTGCCGCCATGAGCGGAGTCAGGAGCTTTCCGCACAGCTGCTTGCCCTTTTTCATCGTCAGCAGGTAGTTGACGGGGAAGCCGGATGCCTCAGCCGCACCCGCAATTGTTTGCAGGGTGTTGAAATAGCCGAAGCGCTGGGCACTGTATTTGATGAAATACTGGTTGGAGTTCGCATAGAATCCCTTTGCCATGGTGTACATCGAGCTCAGGACAAAATAGCGTCTGAACGCCTTGTTGCGGAAAACCTGCTTGTACTCTTCGAGGAGCATCGTCGCATTGAAAGGCGGCAGCTTCATGTCGAGCGAGCTCGGCTCTTTCGTGCATTTGAAAGTCACGAGCAGCGGCAGCGAGAACCACAGGCACAACACTGCGCCGAAGAACATGAATTTCGGTCTTGACGCGGCGGTCATCTCCATGTTCGTAAAGCCGAGCGACAGCGACACGAGCAGGAACGACGAGACCATGCCGACGGAGTTCATTATATACTGCACGGAGTTATACTGAGTGCGCAGGGAATAATCGGGCGCGATAACGGGCAGCATCGCAACATGCGGCACGGTGACGAGAGTCAGCGCCGTGTTATAGAGCATATACGCGAGCATGTAGTAGAGCATCGTCGCGGTCTTGTTGCCGGTCGCGGAGATGCCGAACGAGTTCCACAGGCAGAAATACGAGACGGCTATCGGAATAACGCCCCAGAGCAGATATCTTCTGTGTCTTCCGTATTTCGAGCGCGTGCGGTCGGTTATAATACCCATGACGGGGTCGGTGACGGCGTCCCAGATATGAGCCATGGCGATAACCATACCCGCCTGATCGACGCTGAGCTTCTCGACCTCGGTCAAAAACGACAGAAAATAGAGCGAGATGATGTATCCGCCGCCGCCGAAAAGTATGCTCGCGGCATTGTAGCCCACCATCGGACCTATCTTCTGAAAGAATGACGAAACTTTTGATTCCTGTCTTGCCACAGTCTTCCCCTCTTTGCATTGTTTTCTCAAATATCTACCCATTATAGATAATACTATAATTTTACATTAAAACACGGATTTGTCAATACGGTGTTGAAAAAGCCCCGAACGGGCAAAAAAATATTTTTTAAAGCAGCTTTGACGAAAAAGTTTTTATTGTGCTTTTTATATCGATATTTCGTTACTGTTTATGTTTTTGAGCCCTTTCGCAGCATTATTTTCGGCAAAATGCACAGACAAAAACACATACCCGAAAAAGCGCACAAAAAGGCGGGCGGACAAGGGCTCAAAATCTCTTTTACGCGCCTTGACTTTTGGCATTTTTTAGATTATTATAGGCTACAATGAATAATAGGGGAGTAAGCGCTTATGCTAAATAATACCGAAAAAACAATGGAAAAAATCGTCGCTCTGTGTAAAAACAGAGGCTTCATTTTCGCCGGCAGCGACATCTACGGCGGACTTGCGAACACCTGGGATTACGGCCCGCTCGGCGCAAGAATGAAGAACAATGTCAAGGACACCTGGCGCAAGAGATTCATTCAGGAGCGCAGAAACAGCTACGAGGTTGACGCAGACATTCTCATGCATCCGAGAGTCTGGGAGGCAAGCGGTCACATCGCCAGCTTCTCCGATCCGCTTCTCGACTGCAAGGAGTGCAAGATGCGCCACAGAGCGGACACGCTCATCGAGAACTTCGATCCCAACGCGCACCCCGACAAGATGACGAAAGAGGAGATGTTTGAGTACATCAAGGCTCATTCGATCCCCTGCCCCCACTGCGGCAAGCACAATTTCACGGACATAAGAGAGTTCAACCTCATGTTCCAGACCTACCGCGGAGTCACCAACGACGCAAAGAGCGTTATCTATCTGCGCCCCGAAAACGCGCAGGGTGAATATGTAAACTTCCTCAACGTCCAGCGTTCGATGAGAGCGAAGCTGCCCTTCAGCATCGGTCAGATCGGCAAGGCGTTCAGAAACGAGATAACCCCCGGCAACTTCACCTTCAGAACGATAGAGTTCGAGCAGATGGAGTTCCAGACCTTCTGCAAGAAGGGTTCGGACAATGAGCTCTACGACTACTTCAAGCAGTTCGGCAGAAAATACTTCGAGGATCTCGGCATAGCTCCCGAGCATCTTCGCTTCCACGATCACGAGAAGCTCGCTCACTACGCGAAAGCCGCGTGCGACATCGAGTTCCTCTTCCCGTTCGGCTGGGGCGAGATAAACGGCACCCACAACAGAACGGACTTCGACCTGACGAGACATCAGGAATACAGCGGTCAGAAGATGGACTATCTCGACCCCGAGACAAACGAGAAGTTCATTCCCTATATTATAGAGTCCACCTACGGACTCGACAGAACCGTACTCGCGCTGCTCTGCGAAGCATATGACGAGGAAGTTATCGACGCAGAGAAGAACGACACCCGCGTGGTGCTCCATCTCTCCCCCGTCGTCGCGCCCTACAAGGCCGCCGTGCTTCCCCTCTCTAAGAAGCTTTCGGAAGAGGCTGTAAAGATCTGCGACGACCTGAGCCGCAAGTTCATGGTCGATTTCGACGAGACCGGCTCCATCGGCAAGCGTTATCGCCGCCAGGACGAGATCGGTACTCCGCTGTGCATCACCTATGACTTCGACTCCGTCGATGATCACTGCGTGACAGTGCGCGACCGCGACACGATGAAGCAGGAGCGTATCGCTATAGACGAGCTCGAAAGCTACATCGCTTCGCGCATCGAGTTCTGATTCAAATAAGTTTATAAAATCCAAAGGAGAGCGAAATATATGAAAGTAAATTTCACTGAGACTGTCCTCAGAGATGCAAACCAGTCGCTTATCGCGACCCGTATGCCCTATGAGGATTTCGAGGCAATACTGCCCGAGCTTGACAAGGCGGGCTACTATTCGCTCGAGTGCTGGGGCGGCGCTACGTTCGACTCCTGCCTGCGCTATCTCAACGAAGATCCGTGGGAGCGCCTGCGCAAGATCCGCAAGGCGTGCCCGAACACCAAGCTGCAGATGCTCCTCAGAGGTCAGAACCTTCTGGGCTACAAGCATTATCCCGACGATGTCGTTCGCCTTTTCGTCAGAAAGAGCGTTGAAAACGGCATCGACATCATCCGTATATTCGATGCGCTCAACGACCTGAGAAACATCGAGACCGCTGTCGACGAGACTATCAAGTGCGGCGCTCACGCATCTGGCACAATCTGCTACACCACGAGCCCCATCCACAACATCGAGAGCTACATCAAGCTTGCAAAGGATCTTGAGAGCATGGGCGTTCAGTCCGTGTGCATCAAGGACATGGCGGGCATCATGGATCCCCAGACAGCATATGATCTTGTCAAGGGCATAAAGGAGAACATCAGCCTCCCCGTTATCGTCCACACCCACTCGACCACGGGTCTCGGCCCTGTAACGCTGCAGAAGGCTGTTGAAGCCGGTGCGGATGTTATCGACACCGCTATCTCCTGCTTCTCCAACGGCACCTCTCAGCCGCCCACAGAGACCATGGCTTATATCCTCCAGAAAGAGGGCTACGAAGTTCCGCTCGATATGGCGCAGCTCAAGAAGATAAACGATTTCTTCAAGCCCGTCCGCAACGACGCGCTCAAGAGCGGTCTGCTCAACCCCGTCGTGCTGACCACTCAGACCGACGCGCTCAACTATCAGATCCCCGGCGGAATGCTTTCGAACCTTGTCGCTCAGCTCACCGCTCAGAACAAGCTCGACAAGCTCGACGAAGTTCTCGCAGAGACTCCGAGAGTCCGCGAAGACCTCGGTTATCCTCCGCTTGTCACCCCGATGAGCCAGATGGTCGGCGTTCAGGCGACCGCAAACGTGCTCGCCGGCGAGAGATACAAGAACATCTCCAAGGAAGTCAAGAACTATATCAAGGGCGAATACGGCAAGGCTCCCGGCAAGATAAACGAGGAGCTCCAGAAGAAAGTCCTCGGCGACGAGAAGCCGATAACCTGCCGCTACGCCGACCTGCTTGAGCCCGGTCTCCCCGCCGCGAGAGAGTATCTCGGCAACAGAGCGACCTGCGACGAGGATGTTCTCTCCTATATCGCTTTCCCGACTCAGGCGGAAGCTTTCTTCGACAAGCGCGACGAGAGAAAGAAGAACACTTTCACATACAAGATTGAGAGACTCGACTGAGCCTCGGCAGAAAGGATAGGTTTTATCAATGTTTGATAATTTTGACATGGGTATGCCCCTGGGCGAAAAGCTCGTTTTCGCTCTTCAGGTCTCCCTCTTCGGAATACTTATGGTATTCATGCTGCTCATTATCCTTGCCGTGCTGATAATGATAATCTCCCGCGTCGTCAGACTCGGCGAGAATCTTGCAGGCAAGAAGGGCAAGAAGAATGCCTCTTCCGACGAACCCGCACCCGTGCAGCAGAGCGCTGCTGCCGGAACTCCTCTGCCCGGCACTCAGTCGCAGGGCACGCTCGAACTTGACGGCGTTGACGAGCCGACCGCCGCGGTCATCATGGCTATAGTCAGCGACGAGAGCGGCATCCCGCTCAACAGGCTGCTGTTCAAATCCATAAAGAAGAAAGACTGATGCGGCTCGCCGCCAACACCTGAAAGGAACGATCATCATGAAATATGTTGTTACATTAAACGGCAAAAACTACGAGGTTGAGGTCGAGGAGACCGACGCCGTTATCACCGCTGTTACCGACGCCGCTCCCGCAGCTCCCGTTGCTGCAGCCGCACCCGCTGCCCCCGCAGCAGCTCCCGCTCCTGCCGCCGCTCCCGCAGCCGCCGCAGACGGTCAGAAGGTTCTCTCGCCCATGCCCGGCACGATACTGAGCGTCAATGTCTCGGTCGGCTCTGCCGTCAAGGCGGGCGATGTGCTCCTCATCCTTGAGGCTATGAAGATGGAAAACGAAATAGTCGCTCCCTGCGACGGCACCGTAAAGCAGCTCGCCGTCCAGAAGGGCTCGACCGTCGCTACGGACGCACTGCTCGCCGTAGTCGGCTAAGGGGGATAGCAAATGGACATACTCGGAATCTTAAAAGGCTTCTGGGAGAGCTCGGGTCTCGCCGTGCTCACCTGGAGAGAGGGCGTAATGATCCTCGTATCGTTCGTCCTGCTCTATCTGGCCATCGCTAAAAAATTCGAACCGCTGCTGCTTCTTCCCATCGCGTTCGGCATCCTGCTTGCGAACCTGCCCGGCGCAGGTCTTATGGATGACCCGACCGGTATCATCGACCCGCTGAGTACGACGATACGGGAGGGCGCGCACTGGTATGACATCGGAATCCTGCGCCTTATCTACGCAGGCGTCAAGAGCAGTATCTTCCCGTGCCTTATCTTTATGGGCGTCGGCGCAATGACGGACTTCGGCCCCCTGCTCGCAAACCCGATGAGCCTGCTGCTCGGCGCTGCCGCTCAGCTCGGCATCTATGTTGCGTTCACCATCGCTATCCTGCTCGGCTTCACTCCGCAGGAGGCTGCCGCTATCGGCATCATCGGCGGCGCGGACGGTCCGACCGCCATATTCCTTGCATCAAAGCTCGCAGCTCACCTGCTCGCTCCCATAGCCGTTGCGGCATATTCGTATATGGCTCTTATCCCTATAATTCAGCCCCCGATCATGAAGCTGCTCACCACAAAGAAAGAGCGCTCGGTCGAGATGAAGCAGCTCAGAACAGTCAGCAAGACAGAGAAGATAATCTTCCCCGTCGTCGTGCTTGTCATCTGCGCTTTCATGCTTCCCTCCGTCGCTCCTCTTATCGGAATGTTCATGCTCGGCAACCTGTTCAGAGAGAGCGGCGTTGTTGAAAGACTCAGCGACACAGCACAGAACGCTCTGACCAACATCGTCACCATCCTGCTCGGCGTTACCGTCGGCGCAACGGCGAACGGTCAGACCTTCCTGTCGAAGCAGACCATATTCATCATTATCCTCGGTCTGACTGCATTCTGCTTCTCGACCGCAGGCGGCGTGCTTCTCGGCAAGCTCATGTACCTTATCACCAAGGGCAAGGTCAATCCCCTCATTGGCTCTGCAGGCGTCTCCGCCGTTCCTATGGCGGCGCGCGTTTCGCAGGTCGAGGGACGCAAAGCCAACCCGACGAACTTCCTGCTCATGCACGCAATGGGTCCGAACGTCGCGGGCGTTATCGGCTCGGCTGTTGCCGCCGGTTTCCTGCTCCTGCTGTTCGGCTGATAAAAAGTTATAACGTGACGCTCCCACCCGAAAAACTGTTCGGGTGGGAGCTTTTCTTATAAAAGCTGATATTGCGCGTGTTAATCAGAAATTAGAAAATTTTTTAAGAATTTGTTGACATTTATTGTATTTCGCTTTAAAATAATAATATAGCTGAACAAAAGCGGCTATAAACTAAAAAAAATGAAAGGCGATGTTTCTATGTTGAAATGTATTAAAAAGATTTTTTCAGGATTTTTATGTTCTATAATCGTTATTTCTTCTTTGATTTTTCCTACCTTTGCCGCAAAATCAACTAATTACTATGAAGAACTACATGAAGAAGTTAATTGTAAGTATTTAGACATATATGTGCAGAATGGTAAAAATATTATTGTTTCGATTTCTAACAAAGCAAATTTTATTAATCAGATTTCTGCTGAAAATGAAAAATATAAGTTGGAAAAATTTATTTCCGATCCAGAAGGCAAGGACATTATTCTTAATAATATTGAACAAGGTGAACAATTTGTCGCCATAAGTAAAACAACTGCTCCCCTTGTATTTGTCGATGGGCATTATGAGCGAGTGGTAGCAAAAGAAGAAAGTAAAAATCCTTTTGTAATGACCGCCTCAGCAGAATCAGCAAAAAGTCCCAATCCCGGCAAAGGTGGAAGTGGTAATTTTACTCTAACAACCACTGTAACTAAAACCGGCAAAAAAGACAGTAAAAAGGGTGGATATGAATATAAGATTGTTTCCAAAGGTACTTGGTCAAAGAACTCTTCTACCGGAGGCAAAAAATATCCAGCAAGCGGAGAAGACTGGATGTTACAAAATGTTCATTCCACATTAGATATACATACGGATTATTTTAGTTCTTATTATAACCATAAGGTTGCTCCTGGTGCATCTACGGTCGGAAGAAAAGGAAAGGAATTTTGGCGTGAAGATTGTAATGATTCTTATGTAAAGTATAAAGTAAAAGACGATCCTGCCGGAACCGCACAAATGACTTCCTGCTCTTTAACAACAACTTGCTATGGAGAAGCAAAAACTTCTACTAGAAAAGCCTATAGTTATTATGTTCATACATATACTACAGCTTCAATCTCAGTTTCTGTTACTGTAAATAGCGACAAGACAGGCGGTCTTACGCTTACACCATCAAAAGTTGAAAAAACATGGCAAGTTTCTGACTATGTTACTTTCAATTTTTAAAATTACAGAGGTACCGTATGAAAAAAACGATAAAATCTGTCATTTGTATCCTTACAGCCGCAGTTCTAATCCTCGGAGGCTACGGAATATATTTTCTGATTGACACTGACGGTGATATGGAAAAAGTTTGCATCGAAAGCAGCAGCAAAAAGTCTACGGAATTTGACTATATATCAGACTCAAAGGACCCACACAGATACTATGCGCTGTCCCTCAACGGAGACGACGAATATCAGGAACTTTTTATTTTTGATGAGCAACCGTTTCTTTTCATCAAGCATACCGGGCGATATCATCTCGCGTTGAAAACATATCCCGAAAAAGCATCAGTCAAGGTCGGTTCGCTTTTGGTTCCTCCCCGCAACGGCTCCGAGCGCGGCAGATTCGTGTTCTTTTCCGACAACAGTGCGGGGATAGCAAAATGCACATACACTCTTCTTGAAAACGGTGAAAAGTCCGAAAAGACGAGAAAAATTCCTCCGGCACAAGACTTCATCATCTTCATCGATGATATCGGCACGGATGCGTCGGGAAACACAAGGACGGTCGGCAAGGCTGACTTCTTTAACGAAAGCGGCGAACTTGTTTATACATCGTATATTTCATCAGAAAGCTAACCCGATTTTTTTATCGTGTGATTATTTTCGGCAAACAAAAAAGCGTGCTCCCATTCGAATAAAGTTCGGATGGGAGCGTTTTTTGCAATTATTTTTATTCGGTCATTTTTCTTTTCTTCGTGCAATATCTTCCTAAAAAATACAGCGCATAGACCGCCGCGATGCGCAGAGGCTCGAATATCAGAGACGAATCGGGCATATTTTCGAGCATGGTCTTGCTGCGGAATAGCTTTTCGGCTATCAGCCCATACGCGGGATAGAGCGACGCGCAGTAGCCGTAGAGCAGCGGATAGACGACAACGAGCGAGAGTATCAGATAGCCGGAGAAGCCGAAGAGAAAGCTTCTGTCGTTTAAGAAATAGCTCATTAAGAACGCGCCCGCGATCGAAAGTGCTATCCATATAGCAGAGAGTACTATAGATGCGGTGGTTATCTCTCCATGCTCGCCCTGCGGGTCGGCGGAATAGCTGAAGCCGAAAAAGCAGAAGTCAACGACCGCGCCAAAAATCGCTATCAGTATACCCAGCCACATCTCACGGTTGGTTATCTCTTTTTTCGTGCGTTTCTTTTTCATACCGATTCTCCTTTCAAGTTCATAATAACAGATTTTTTTGCACTGTCAATATTTTTCACAAAGATTATATATTTGTTTATTCCTTTTTCACAAGCCGTTCATCAAATCCGCACACTTTTTAAATCATGTTGACTAAACCGTTAAAATTTAATATAATATGGTACTGTAGCAAGCGGAGAGGAGGAAGATCATGTCAGCACCGCTGGCGCAGAGAATACGCCCACAGACTATCGACGATATCGTCGGTCAGAGGCATCTGCTCGGCGAGGGCAAGCCGCTGAGGAATATCATACTTTCGGGCGAGCTGCCGAACATGGTCTTTTACGGTCCGTCCGGAGTCGGCAAAACGACGCTCGCGAGCATCATCGCAAAGACGACCGACCGCCATCTTGTTAAATTAAACGGCACGACCGCTTCGACGGCAGATATAAAAGATGTTGTCGCGAAGCTCAACACATTCGTCGCGCCCAACGGCATTCTGCTCTATCTCGACGAGATCCAGTATTTTAATAAAAAACAGCAGCAGACGCTGCTCGAATACATAGAAAACGGCGACATAACGCTTATAGCGTCGACGACCGAGAACCCATATTTTTATATATACAACGCGATTCTCAGCCGCTCGACCGTGTTTGAATTCAAATTTGTCTCGGCGGGGGATGTCATTCCCGCCGTCAAGCGTGCATTTGATTATATCGGCACCGAGCGGCACGAGACATATGATATAGAGGACGGAGTGTTTGAGCACATTGCCAACGCCTGCGGCGGCGACGTGCGAAAGGCGATAAACTCCGTTGAGCTGTGCGTGCTCTCCTCCCCTGCCGATGAAAGCGGTGTTTGCAAGATAACTCTTCAGCGCGCGCAGGAACTGACCCAGCACAGCGCGATGCGATACGACCGCGAGGGCGACGAGCACTACGACATAATCTCCGCATATCAGAAATCGATGCGCGGCTCCGACCCGAACGCTGCGCTCCACTATCTGGCGCGGCTGCTCGAAGCGGGCGACCTTGTCAGCGCGTGCCGCAGGCTGATGGTCTGCGCGTGCGAGGATGTAGGGCTTGCGTATCCGCAGATAATACCTATAGTAAAAGCCGCCGTTGACGCGGCGAATATGCTCGGACTGCCCGAGGCGCGGATACCGCTCGCGGATGCGGTTGTGCTTGTGGCGACGAGCCCGAAATCAAACTCCGCCTATAACGGGATAAACGCCGCGATGGCCGATGTGCAGAAAGGCCGCACGGGACCCGTTCCGAGGCAATTGCAGAATGTCCACTGCGACGGCGAGGATAACCCGAACAAGGGACAGTTCTATATCTATCCGCACACATACCGCAACCACTGGGTACCGCAGCAGTATCTGCCGGACGCGATAAAAGACGCGGTATACTATGAATTCGGCGACAATCGCACCGAACGCACCGCAGGGGAATATTGGGAAAAGGTGAAGAAAGCAGCTCAAAAGTAAACTATGCCGCGACGCGGCAAGAAAGAAAGACTAACTATTAAAA
>DKDF01000107.1:196-7383 GCA_002451755.1 Ruminococcaceae bacterium UBA6855 | reverse complement strand
GACTTTTAATAGTTAGTCTTTCGGTAATTGATAAAAATTTTTGAGCTAAACTTAAGAATCGAAAATATTACAGGCGCGGCATGCGCCAAAGTTTACTCAACAAAAACATAACTATCTCCTCCGAAATAAAAAAACTCCTGTCCCTGCAATAATGCTGGGACAGGAGATATTATCATCCTGCGGTGCCACCCGGCTTGACGCTTTTGCGTCCGCTTAGCGCGTACTGACATACGCTGACTTTTCTTCACGGAGAGTCCTGCTCCGGCGCACATACTTAAAGGATACCCTTTGTTCCGATTGCCCTTAGAAGTCCATTCAGGTTTCTTTCATTCTGCCGCAATCCCACCGCCTGCGGCTCTCTTCGAGATGAGGGAGAAATCTTACTTACCCTTCTTCAACGGTTTACTGAATTGTAGCACTCTGCGCTTTTGTTGTCAACACATTTTTTCACTTTTGTTTCAAGAACCAGTTTTCTTGTAGGTTATGGGCGCGAAATCCGACAAAATTCACAAAATCCGCCGCCCTCTTGCTAAATGGTATGCCGCGAAGACCGACCGTGTGACCAAAAAGGCGAATAGGCAATATATTAAATATGGGATGTCTTTGCGCGCCCGCAAAACGGACGCCCTGCAAATTTTACCCAACGGAGGCCTTTTATGAACAACGAAGATATAGTCTCGCTCATGGAGCGATACAAGAGAGAACTGCTCGAATTTGAAAAACGCAACACGGCACCTGTATCCGCGCAGGAAAAGGCGGAATCGGAGCCTGTATCGGCGCAGCAGGAAAGCCAAGCCGAACAGGTTTCGGCGCAGACGCAGGAGGATGCAGAACCTGTAAACGCGCCGGCGGCAGAGCCCGCCGAGGCGGTTTCGGCAAAGGCGGAGGAAAACGAAGCGGTGAGCGCCGCGGCGACAGTTACAGTTCAGCGGCAGACCGACGCTCAGAGGGAGAGCCAGATGCAGTTTGACGACGGCGCGGACACGGACAAATCCCAGTTCACACCCGAGCGCACGCAGGCGGCAGGGCGCGGAGACATCCCCCAGCCGCGCACGATATTCGTCGACCCGCAGACGCTCAAAAACAAAAATCTCGCCTCGACGAACACTCAATCCGCGATGCAGCGATTCGACGAATTCAAGGGCGAGCGCAACAAGCGCGGCATCCTGCGCGTTGAGACCTACGGCTCGAACGGGCTCTATCCCGTCGGCAACAGCCGAGTGGTAGTATACAAAGAGATAGGCGGCGAAAAATATTATATATATGATTCGCACACCGATTCGAGCGGCATACTCGACAATCTCCAGCTGCCCGCTCCCGACAAATCCCTGTCGGAGACAGAGCAGGGCTCGGGCGGGCTTGCGCCTTATGCGACATATGATATATTCGTCAGCCACCCGGGATTCATCAGCACATATCTCGAAAACGTTCCGATCTTCGACTCCACCGTTTCAATACAGTCGGTCGAAATGTTGCCGACGGTCAGCGGCGAGCAGGATCCGAACGTGATAAACGAATCGGTCTGAGGAGTGATATTATGGCAGCAGATACTCCCGTTATCCCCCAGACAATAACAGTCCACCTCGGCAGACCGAATGCGGCGGCGAGGAATGTAACAGTGCCGTTTACGGATTATCTCAAAAATGTCGCATCGAGCGAGATATATCCGACATGGCCGGACAACGCGATACGCGCCAACATATATGCGCAGGCGTCGTTCGCGCTCAACCGCATATATACAGAACACTACCGCAGCCGCGGCTACGACTTCGACATCACGAACTCGACCGCATATGACCAGGCATATGTTGAGGGGCGCAGCGTGTTTTCAAACGTCGCAAAGATAGTCGACGAGCTTTTCAACAACTATGTCACAAAGGGCGACCAGGTTCAGCCCTATTTCACGCAGTACTGCTCCGGGCGCGAGGTCACCTGCGACGGGCTCTCGCAGTGGGGTACGGTCACGCTCGCGAATCAGGGCTATACGCCCTACCGCATACTTCAATATTACTACGGGAACGATGTCAATATAAAGACGGCGCCCGTCAAGAATATCCGCGAATCATATCCCGGCAGGGCTCTGCGCCTCGGCGACATATCGGAGGATGTCCGGATAATCCAGCGCCAGCTCAACCGCATCGCGCGAAACTATCCCGCCATTCCGCGCATCCCCTCCCCCAACGGAATATTCGACACGGCGACGCGCGAATCGGTCAGAAAGTTTCAGAGCATATTCAATCTCACCGTCGACGGCATCGTCGGCAAGGCGACATGGTATAAAATAAAACAGCTCTATGCAGGAATACTGAGACTCGGCGAGCTCTACAGCGAGGGCGTGAAGCTGACCGATGTCGAGCGGCAGTTCAAGACCGTTATCAGGCGCGGCGACAGAGGGCAGGATGTGAGCACGATTCAGTATTTCCTGAACTTTATCGGCAGCTTCACGAGCAACATTCAGCCGCCTGCGGTCGACGGCATTTTCGGTCAGGGCACATATAACAGCGTTGTGCAGTTCCAGCAGCAGTACGGTCTTGCGGCGGACGGCATAGTCGGGCGCGACACATGGAACAAGCTGCAGGCTGTATATAATGATATCCTGCGGACCTTCCCCGGCGAATTTTCGATATATGATCAATATGCGCGTTTTGCATATCCCGGCTACAATCTGCTCCGCGGCAGCACGGGCAGCGCGGTTAGAAATCTTCAGGAATATCTCCAGGTTCTCTCGCGCGGAGTTGAGAGCGTGCCGTATGTTGCGGCGGACGGTATTTTCGGCGCACAGACGGAGACGGCGGTCAAGGCGGCTCAGCGATATTTCGGGCTGACCCCGAACGGCGTTGTCGGTCCGCTGCTCTGGTACGCGATAGCGGAATACTATTATTACAACGTATAATCCCGACAAAAACGGAGATGATATACGGCGTGAAACAATTGCCGTATATCATCTTTTCTTTTTAAAGGCGGGATATTCATATGGAAAAGCAGACTTTTTCGGGGAACTACGAAGCCGACATTGCGTCGCTCAATCTGCGGCTGCGCGTGAGCGAGAGCTTTGACCTCGTCAGCCGTCAAATAATGATCGGCAGCCACCGCGCCATGCTGTGGTTCATAGACGGATTTATAAAAGACGGGCTGATGGAAAAAATCATGAGCTTCATGATGAACGCGGACGAGAAGAAGCTCAAAAATGTCGGCACAACGCGCGAATTTGCCGACGCGTTCGTGCCGTATGTTGAGACCGAGGTTGTAAACGACTTCGACAGATTCGAGACTTTTCTCTTCTCGGGCGCATTGGGCATGATAGTTGACGGATTCAAAGAAGCTATTATTATAGATGTGCGAACTTATCCCGCGCGAAGCGTGGACGAGCCGGAGAACGACAAAGTGCTTAGAGGCTCGCACGACGGCTTTGTTGAGACACTGATATTCAACACCGCGCTCATCCGCCGCAGGGTCAGGGACACGAAACTGACAATGTATTTGACGCAGATAGGCAAGCGGTCAAAGACCGATGTCGTGCTCTGCTATCTCGACGGCACGGCAGACCCGAAAGAGGTCGAAAAGATAAAGAAAAAGCTGAATTCTATAGACATAAACGCGCTGACAATGGGGCACGAGAGCCTCGCCGAGTGTCTTGTTCCGAAACAGAGATTCAACCCGTTTCCAAAAGTCCGTTACACCGAGCGCCCGGACAGCGCGGCGGCGAGCATATACGAGGGCAGTCTGCTGATAATCACGGACACCTCGCCCTCTGTTATGATAATCCCGACGGGCGTGTTCGACTTTTTGCAGGACACAAACGATTTCTATTTCCCGAGTCTTATAGGCAGCTATCTGAGAATCGTCAGGATGATAGTTTTCCTGCTCGCGCTGCTGCTGACTCCCGTGTGGTTCCTGCTGATTCAGAACCCCGCATATATCCCGCCGTGGCTCGATTTCATAAAAATCGAGAACCCGACGAGCGTGCCGGTCATAATGCAGCTTCTGATAATTGAAATAGTCATAGACGCGCTGAAGCTGGCGTCGCTCAACACCCCGAACGCGCTGAGCAACTCGTTCAGCGTCATCGGTGCGCTCGTGCTCGGCGAATTCGCCATCGCCGCGAAGTGGTTCACGGCGGAGGTCGTTCTCTATATGGCGTTCGTCGCGATAACGAACTTCGCCCAGCCGAGCTATGAGCTCGGGTATGCGTTCAAGCTCTGCCGCATGATGATACTGATACTGACTGCTATATTCAACCTCTGGGGCTTCATCGCTGGGCTTGTGATAACCGCTCTGTTGATCTCGTTCAACAAGACCGTCAGCGGACGCTGCTATCTCTATCCCCTCATTCCGTTTAACGGCAGGGCGCTGACCTCTCTCCTGCTGCGAAAGCCGATAACTAAAAGCAAAAACTGACAAAAATCGTTCCTCTAAAAATAATATCCGCGCATATTGCAATGGGCTCGCTCTTTTGATATAATTATATCGAATCGAGGCATTTTCGCTTCGGTCAATATATCAAAGGAGGAGCCTGTTTTGCCGGAATACACAATGCTCATATTATGGATAGCGCTGCTCATAGCGTTCATCGTTGTTGAAGCCGCGACCGTCCAGCTTGTCACGATCTGGTTCGCCGTTGGTGCGGCGGCGGCTCTGATATCGGAGCTTTGCTCGGCGCCCGTCTGGCTTCAGTGGGTGATTTTCGCGGCAGTGTCGCTCGTCGCGCTTGCGGTGACCCGTCCGCTCGTCAGGAAATTTTCAAAAAAGCGCGTTCAGCCGACCAACGCTGACAGATACATAGGTCTCGAGGGAATAGTCGAGGAGACTGTTGACAACACCGAGGGCACCGGTATAGTGAAGGTCGAGGGCTCGACCTGGACGGCGAGATCGTCCGACGGCAGCCGCATTGAAAAAGGTTCAAATATCACCGTTGACAGAATCGACGGCGTTAAACTCATGGTTTCAAAACACTAAAGGAGGACTATTATGGGACCTGTAGCAATCGGAGTAATCATCGGCATAATCGTGCTCGTGCTCGTTATTGTCGTGCTCAACATCAAGATAGTGCCGCAGTCCAAGGCCTATGTCATCGAGCGCCTCGGCGCATATTCGACCACATGGCAGACCGGCATCCACTTCAAGATACCTTTCGTTGAGAAAGTATCGAAGACAGTCTCCCTCAAGGAGCAGGTCGTGGATTTCCCGCCACAGCCCGTTATCACAAAGGATAATGTCACGATGCAGATAGACACGGTCGTTTTCTTCCAGATAACCGACCCGAAGCTCTATGCATACGGCGTGGAGCGCCCGATATCCGCTATCGAAAATCTCTCGGCAACAACGCTGAGAAATATCATCGGCGAAATGGAGCTTGACCACACGCTGACTTCGCGCGATGTCATCAACGCAAAAATCAGAGTTATCCTCGACGAAGCCACCGACGCATGGGGCATCAAAGTAAACCGCGTTGAGCTCAAGAACATTCTTCCCCCGCCCGAGATTCAGGACGCGATGGAGAAGCAGATGAAGGCAGAGCGTCAGCGCCGTGAGGCAATTCTCCGCGCAGAGGGCGAAAAGGCGAGCAAGATCCTCGTTGCAGAGGGTCAGAAGGAGAGCCAGATCCTCGCCGCAGAGGGCGACAAGCAGGCCGCCATTCTTCACGCAGAGGCTGTCAAGGAAGCGAAGATTCGCGAGGCAGAGGGCGAGGCGCAGGCTATTGTCGCCGTTCAGGAGGCTCAGGCGAAGGCTATCGCCCTGATAAACGAAGCCGCCCCGAAGGACGGTTATCTGACGATAAAGAGCCTTGAAGCGTTCGCAAAGGCTGCGGACGGCAAGGCGACGAAGCTCATCATCCCGAGCGAGCTTCAGTCCCTCGCGGGACTCGCGGCGAGCGCAAAGGAGATTTTCTCCGCCGACGCCGCAGAGGACGCAGAGCAGAAATAAATTCAAAAACAACGCGCAGAGAGTCGGTAAAACGGCTCTCTGCTTTTTTGCTTTAACAAAATAAAAAGAGCCGCCGAAGCAGGCAGCTCAAAAAATTTTTCTTGTCTTTTCGTGTTTATATTACCACAAAAACGCCGATTTGTCAAGTCTTGTAATCCCCTGCCCCGTGTGGTATTAAGTATACGGAGGTGTTTTAAAATGAACAACATGACTGCACTGGTGAGCTGTTTTGCTCGGTATTACCACACGAAAACGGATGAAGCAAAAATCTTTGACGACCCGCTCGCGGGAGAGATTCTGAGCGAAAGTGAAAAGAACGCGATAGCGGAAAACATGAAAAACGGTATCGCGTTTTTTGACCCGAATTACAGTGGCGGCGACCCGCTCGGGCGCGTTATGAACGGATTCATTGCGCCGAGTGTAATCGCGCGCTCCGCATTTTGCAGGCGGCATCTGGAAAATGAGATAAGGCTCGGCGCGCGGCAATATGTCATCGCCGCCGCTGGCTACGACACATCGGGCTATAAAATCGACAGAGATATCAGAGTATTCGAGCTCGACCTGCCGGAGATAATTGAGGACAAGATAAAACGCGTTGACGAAGCGGGAATCGAACGCAAAAATATAGGCTATGTCGGCTGCGACCTCGGCAAGGATTTTATCCCCGCTCTGCTGAACGCGGGATACGACCCCGGCAAAAGAACATTTTTCAGCCTGCTCGGCATAAGCTTTTATCTGACCCGGGATGAGTTCGCACGCTGCGTAAAAATTCTGTTTGAAAACTCGGCGAGCAAAAGCGCACTCGTGTTCGACTTCCCGAATGACCGTGACTGCACCCGAGAGCAGAAGAACAGGCTGCTTGCCGGCGGCGCGGGCGAAGAGATGAAAGCGCGATACTCACACGCGGACATCGAGCGCATCGCGGGAGAAGCGGGTGCGCTCGTATATGAGCTTGCGGACAGCGGCGATATTGACCGCGATTTCTTCAAAGCGCACAACGAAATGAAAAATACCGAGCCGATATTCGTCCCCGAGGGAGTCAGCTACTGCCTGATGGTCAAAAAGGGCGGGCAGTATTGATAAAAAAATATTGATAAAGCGCGTTTTTTTGTTGCGTAACAAGCCGGAATGTGATAATATATTGTCGATGAAATATTCAATTCTTTGTTGGAGGCAATTATATGGATCAAAGATTACAGCCCTTATTCACTCCGTGGAAGATCGGCAGCTGCGAGATCAAGAACCGCATCGTGCTCACGAGC
>DKDF01000107.1:0-157 GCA_002451755.1 Ruminococcaceae bacterium UBA6855 | reverse complement strand
CTCTTCGGATGGATGGAGAAGAACCACTTCGATAAAGACGGCGCACGCTTTATCATGGAAGTCGCGAAGAACAACGCGGGTCTTGTTCTCCCCGGATGTCAGCCGGTCTACAACCCCATGTTTGGTCAGTGGCTCCACAAGAACAAGAAGATGTACG
>DKDF01000045.1 GCA_002451755.1 Ruminococcaceae bacterium UBA6855 | reverse complement strand
CGTCTCTTTTGATAACCTTGTACATCATCATGCCTCCATTTTCTTTCCTTTTTCCAAATATACGCTTCATTTGCGCTGTCTGCCTACAATTATAGATGCAACCATGGCAAATGTCAACAGCAAAATACAAGATATTGTGTAGAATTTATTTTTCTGCCCCAAGATGTTCCGAATTCCAGTGTCCGTTATATTCCCCTTATCTCAACATTCGGGACATTTTTGCGGACTATATCCGCGAAAGAACGCAGTGTTTCGCGGCTGTGCGAGCCGAGGCCTTTCTGCAAAACGAACTCGGAATCGGTGAAGTTCTGGAGAAAATATTTCTCGTCGCCCTTGAGCCACTCGCCTATTTTCTCGAAATCCTCTGCGCTGTGCAGCTCGCGCACAACGGTTGTGCGGAACTCAAAATCGGTCTTTCCGCCCATGAGCAGGCGCACGCTCTCATATATAGGCTCCATGTCGAACTTTTCGAGCCCGACCGTTTCGGCATATTTTTCGGGCGAATTTTTGATATCCATCGCCACATAGTCAACGAGCCCCGCGTCTATAAGCGACTGCATCTTGTCCGGGAAAGTGCCGTTTGTGTCGAGCTTGACTAAATAGCCCATATCTTTTATGCGCTTTGCGAACTCATCGACATTTTTATTAACGAGCGGCTCGCCGCCTGTTATGCACACGCCGTCGAGCATACCCTGGCGCTTTTTAAGAAACGCAAAAAATTCTTCTTCCGGAATCTCATATTCGTCCCCGCCGGGGAGAATCAGCTCCGAATTCTGGCAGAACGGGCAGCGGAAGTTGCATCCGCCGAGAAATACAGTGCAGCCCATCTTGCCGGGAAAATCGAGCAGTGTAAGTTTTTGCAGACCTCTGACGCGCATACCGATAACCCTTTTCAAGCCGTAAAAATCGAGACGGATAAAATCGGTCTCTCCGTCCCGGCGGAATATATTATATACCACGAAAGCGCTCTTGTCACCAAAAACATCTTGAAAAATTGCACAAAGATTACCACAAAATAATGTGCATATTATCGCCGCGATACATATATGTTGCATTTTCTGCGAAAATTTGATACACTCATAGTATAATACAACCCCAATATATATGTATAACTGCGGAGGTGTCTTAATTGGCTGGAAAAAGACCTGTTGCGGCGATACTCTATGACTTCGACCGCACACTTTGCACAAAGGATATGCAGGAATATCAGTTCATTCCGAGCGTCGGCATGGAGCCCTCGGACTTCTGGGGGCTCGCCAACAGCTATGCCGAGGAAGAGCACATGGACAAAATCCTGTCCTATATGTACATCATGATAAAAAAATCGCAGGAGTGCGGAATCCCGCTGACGCGCAGGAGCGTCATGGAGTGCGGACGCGCAATAGAGCTGTATAAAGGTCTGCCCGGCTGGTTCGACCGTCTCAACCGCTTCGGCAGCGAGAACGGCGTGACCGTTGAGCACTATGTCCTCTCTTCGGGGCTTAAAGAGATAATCGAGGGGTCTGAGATAGGCAAATGCTTCAAAGAGATTTTTGCCTGCGAGTTCCTTTACGGCGAAAACGGCGAAGCCGTCTGGCCCAAGACCGCCGTCAACTATACTTCAAAGACCCAGTTTGTCTACCGCATAAACAAGGGCGTACTCGATGTGTCTAACGATAAGGACCTCAACCGCTCGACACCCGACAACAAGCGCCGCGTGCCGTTTTCCAATATGCTCTATATCGGCGACGGGCTCTCGGATGTCCCCTGCATGAAGATGGTCAAGGCATACGGCGGATATTCTATAGCTGTCCACAACAATGAGCCGCGCCAGCTCGAGGGAGTGAGCGACCTGCTCTATCACAACCGCGTTGACTTCGCCTTTGCGGCGGACTACTCGGAAAACAGCGAGCTCGACATAACAGTCAAGGATATCATCCGCAGAATAGCCATCGACAGCACCCTGCGCGACGAGCACAGCAAGCAGAAGCGCCGCTCAAAATGCTGCTGCGCGGACATCTGACGGAGGATAATAGATAATATGTCTGTATTTTTTACCGCCGCGGTGTGCGTATACAACACGAAAAAATATCTTCGCGAATGTCTGGATTCCGTCCTCAATCAGAGCTATGAAAATTTTGAACTGCTCATAATCGACGACGGCTCGACGGACGAAAGCGGCTGCATCTGCGACGAATACGCAGAAAAGGACCGCCGCGTGCGCGTCATTCACACGGAGAATCAGGGCGTATTGCTCGCGCGAAAGACTGCGTTCGAGAATGCACGCGGGGACTATTTTATCGTCTTCGATTCGGACGACACGGTCTCGCCCGATCTGTTTTCGAGATTGAGCGAAAAAATCGAGCAGTGCGCGCCGGACATGATATTCTTTGACTATAATAAAATAAACGGCGAAAATATCACGCGCGAAAAGACATTCGACGGCGAGCGTACTTTTAATAAAGACAGCAAAAAAGAGCTCTGGGAACTGCTGCTGCGCTCAAAGTTCAACTCGCTTTGCTGCAAGTGCATAAGGCGCGATAAATTCGACTATGATATAGACGCGGTTTATTACAAA
Organism: Ruminococcaceae bacterium UBA6855; assembly: GCA_002451755.1. Classification (GTDB taxonomy): domain Bacteria; phylum Bacillota; class Clostridia; order Oscillospirales; family Acutalibacteraceae; genus CAG-177. The sequence goes on along the minus strand of DKDF01000045.1, from coordinate 748 downwards.
GGCTACAGCCGCGGCGAAGACAGGCTCGTCTCGGCGCATATGCTGAGCCGGCTCAACACTTTCTGTTACCTGCCCGAGGCGTTTTACAACTACCGCACCTCGACGTCTTCTCTGACGCGGACATATTCGTTCGAAAATCTCGTTATGTCCTCCCGCGCCACAGAGGAGATTCGCCAAATGATCTCGGCCGACGGCTGCCTCGACGGCGAGTGCGAAGCGCTCATATGCTCCCTCGCGAGGATGATCTACCGCAATTTTCTCTATCCCAACGCCGTCTCTCTATCCAAAAAAGAGACTGTTGAGCTGATAAAAAAGAGCGAATCTCTCGGCATCTATAAGCTGTGCACCGACCGCAGAGCGGACAAATATTCTTCAAAGCCGGAGAATCTTAAATTTTCGCTGCTGAGAAATAAAAAATACTCACTGCTCGTTGACGCAGTGAGACTCAAGAGCAGGATATAAGTCGAAGAGAGTCGATTGCCTTGACAAAATTTCTGCCGGGCGTTATAATATTCTCCCGAAAACTGCCCGTGCGGAAAGGAAGTGAAAGCCATGGGCACAGAACAGAAAAAAATTGCCGCCCAGAACAAGAAGGCTTTTCACGACTATTTCGTGCTCGACAGATACGAAGCGGGAATCGAGCTTTGCGGCACGGAGGTCAAATCCATACGCCAGGGCAAGCTCAATCTCAAGGACTCATGGTGTTCGATAGTTGACGGCGAATTGTTCGTCAACGGAATGCACATCA
>DKDF01000002.1 GCA_002451755.1 Ruminococcaceae bacterium UBA6855 | reverse complement strand
TCGGCTTCGTGTTCCAGTTCTATAATCTCGTCCCGACCCTTACGGTTCACGAGAATGTCTCGCTCGTCAAAGAAATAGCCCCGGATTCGCTCTCCGCGACAAAGATGCTCGAAGAGGTCGGGCTTGCGGATCATCTCAAGAAGTTCCCCTCCGAGCTTTCCGGCGGCGAGCAGCAGCGCGTGTCTATAGCCCGTGCGCTCGCGAAGAATCCGAAGATACTGCTGTGCGATGAGCCGACCGGCGCGCTCGATTCCGAGACCGGCGTGCGCGTGCTCAAATTGCTGCTCAAAATGGCTCGCGATTACGGCAAGACGATAATCATCGTTACGCATAACCAGAATATAGCGAAGATGGCGGATACCGTCATAAGAGTGAAAAACGGCAGGATAGTCTCCTGCGAGGATCAGCCTTCTCCGGCTTCTGCCGACGAGATCGATTGGTAAAGGAGGCGCAGTATGCTGTTCAAAAAGCTTTTGAGAACGATGCGTCTTTACCGCGCGCAGTTTATCTCGATGATAATCATGATAGTCCTCGGAGTCGGAATTTTTGTCGGCTTCAATATGGAGTGGGTCAGCATCGAGGACAACATGGCTTCGTTCTTTGAAGAATCCAACTATGCGGATTACAGGATAATATCCGAGTCGGGATTTTCAAAAGACGAGCTTGAAAAAATAGAGAATATAAGCGGAGTGAAAGCCGCTTCTCGCTACCTTTCCGTCAACGCCGATGTGAAAGAGCGTGAGGGCGACAGCCTCGCGATGACCGTTACGGAGAACGAGAATGTCTCGGGCTTCGTGCTCATGGACGGCGAAAAATATAACTCCGCGAGCGAGGACGGCATCTGGCTGTCGGATATCTACGCTTCTAAAAACAATGTGAAAATCGGCGACAAGCTGACGCTTGTGTATAAAAATTTTGAAGTCAGCGGAACGGTCAAAGGTCTTATAAAAGCGGGCGAATATATGATCTGCGTGCGCGATGAGACGCAGCTCATGCCCGATTATACGACCTACGGCTATGCGTTCATTTCGCCGGCTCTCTATAAAAAAGCAGTCGGCATGGATTTTTATCCGCAGATAAATGTTATCTCGGATGATTCGAGAAAGCAGTTTGAAAATTCAGTCGACGACGCTCTCGGCAAGACCACGCTCATTCTTTCAAAGGACGAGAGCACGGCGTATGCTCAGGCTAAGGGCGAGAGCGACGAGGGCAAAACCATGGGCTCCGTCCTGCCGCCGCTGTTTTTGCTTATCGCGGTTCTGACTATGGTGACTACCATGCAGAGACTGACCGCAAAGGAAAAGACGCAGATAGGCACGCTCAAGGCGCTCGGTTTCAAAGACAGGCGCATTCTTGCGCACTATACTTCATATGCTCTTTCAATCGGCGTCATCGGCTCCGTTCTCGGAACGGCGCTCGGTTATCTGATTGCGTGGTATATCATGAACCCGAACGGCATGATGGGCACATATCTCGATATGCCGCATTGGCGCCTGCGCATGCCGCTGTTCTGTGTTGCAACTGTTGTTGCGATGATACTTATCCTGACGCTTATCGGTTTCCTGTGCGTCAAGAAGATACTCCGTGGTACCGCCGCCGACGCCCTGCGCCCGTATGAGCCCAAGAGAATGAAAGCTCTGCTCATAGAGAGAACGAGCGGCTTCCACAAGCTCTCGTTCGGCACGCGCTGGAATCTGCGCGATGTCATGCGCCATAAGTCGCGTACCGCAATGACTCTCATAGGCATAATCGGCTGTACGCTGCTCGTTGTCGGCTCGCTCGGAATGCGCGACACCATGTCCGCGTTCCTTGATATGTACTATGACGGCGCGATAGCTTACTCTTCGCGAATATATGTCGCTGAGGGCACGACGGAAGAGCAGTGCGAAGCCCTCGCTGATAAATATGACGGCGACTGGAGCTCATCCGTCAGCGTCAAGCACGATGAAAAGACTCTCTCGCTCGATATATATAATATCGAACACGACAAAGTTAAGTTCCCGGATGAGAACACCGATTATATAAAAATCGGCAATGACGGCGCTTATGTCTGCATGAGAATAGCCGATGAGTTCGGACTCAAAGCGGGCGATACATTCAAAATCAGCCCCTACGGCTCGGACAAAGAATACGAGCTCAAAATAGCCGGACTTATCCGCAGCGTCACCGAGAGCATTGTTATCTCGCCCGAATATGCCGAAAAGCTCGATATACCGTATAATATTGATTCGATTTATACGAGCACCGAAAAATCGGATATCGCCTCCGACAGCCTGATAAAGAGTGTCCAGACGAAGCAGTCGATAGTCGATTCGTTCGATACGTTCACCGAGATACAGAATATGATGATAGGCATTCTCGTTGTCGCGGCTCTCGGGCTCGGCATGGTCGTGCTCTATAATCTCGGCGTCATGAGCTACACCGAGCGCTACCGCGAGATGGCGACGCTCAAGGTTGTCGGCTTCAGGGACAAAAAGATAGGAAAATTGCTTATCGGCCAGAATATGTGGCTGACGCTTATCGGCGTTATTATTGGCATCCCGTGCGGACTCGGAACGCTCAGCTACCTTGTCAGCGCGATGGCAGGGGAGTATGAGATGAACACGGTCGTCAGCTGGAAGACATATGTCATCAGCGCGCTGCTGACCTTCGGTGTCTCGCTGATAGTCAGCCTTATGGTCGCGCGCAAGAACCGCAAGATAGATATGGTCGAGGCTCTCAAGTCCGCCGAATAACTATTTGAAATATCGGTCGAGGCTCTCGGATATCATGACTTCGCGGTCATATATTTTGATCAGCTCCGCCGCCGAGTGCAGCTGATGAGCAGAATGAATATAATCATTCTGCTCGTGCAGCCGCATCTGAAACTCTGCGGGCAGCGAGAGAAAATATCTTCTCGAACTGCGGCTCTTGTTAATCAATTCACTAAGATTTCTGTACTGCAAAAATATCACCCCGTGATATTCTTCGCAGGATAGATATAAAAATTCACGGCATTTAGCCGCGTTTTGAAAGGAAGAACTTGAAATGATCAAAACAACGCTGAAAATTGACGGAATGATGTGCGGAATGTGCGAGTCGCATATAAACGACGCTATCCGCAGCAGCTTTGATGTCAAAAAAGTTAACTCATCCCACACAAAGGGCGAGACGGTCATAGTCTCGAAAGAGGCGCTTGACGAAGATAAAATAAAGAGCGTTATCGACAAAACGGGCTATGAACTCAAAAGTGTCAGCTCCGAGGAGTTTGAAGAGAAAAAAGGACTTTTCGGATTCCTGAAAAAGTAAATATTATTAAACTGAAACCGGGAAAGGCGGTGGCGGCATGACGGCAACTGAGCTTGAAAAGAATATATACGGCGACGATGTGAAGATTATTTCGCGCACCGATGACTGCACCGTTTACAGGCTCGAGGACGGAGTCGGCTATATCGACATGACCTGCTACTCCGTCTTTCCCGGCATCGACCTCGTCTATGACGATGTTCATATGCACGGCAATTTCAGAGAAAACGCCAAGCCCGGCAATATCTTCGAGCTGAACCATTGCCGCGAGGGGCGTTTTGAGTGCGAGTTTGAAAAAGGCTCGTGCTATTTGGGACCCGGCGATCTGACCGTCTGCTGCAAGCCCGACAGCGGCTACGGTTCGAGCTTTCCGCTCGGATATTACAGAGGAATAACAATAGTTGTCGATGTCGACAAAACGCCCGAATGTCTCTCATATGTTCTGGGCGATGTGAATGTCGATCCGAAGCAGCTGATGAGCCGCTTCTATGCCGGCGGCAGGGGATATATATCCCGCTCCGACCCGGCTATCGACCATATCTTCTCCGAACTTTACAGCGGCGTTCCCGAGAATATCCGCAAAGGCTATTTCAAGGTCAAGATACTCGAACTGTTCCTGTTCCTCAGCGCGCTCGATCCTGAAAACGATTCCGGCAAGGATGATTTTGTTTCGAGGCCGCAGGTGAACCTCGCCAAAAGCATCTGCGGCTATCTCACTGAGCATATGGACAGTCATGTGACTCTCGATACCCTCTGCGGGCTGTTCCACGCCTCCGGCACGAGCATAAAGAACAGCTTCCGCTCGGTCTACGGCGAGTCGATATATTCTTATATACGCACCCTCAAAATGCAGTCCGCGGCGCATATGCTGAAGACTACTGACAAGAGCGTGCTTGAGGTCGCGGGGGCATTCGGCTATAACAACGGCTCAAAGTTCGCCAAGGCGTTCCGCGATGTCTGCGGCGTCTCGCCGAATGAATACCGCCAGTCGGCGGACAAATAAGTGTGCCCGAACGGAGTCGAAAAACAGACGCCGTTGTGATATGATATAAAAAAGAGTGATGCCGCAAGGCATTTACTTTTTAGATTGCGGTTAGCAACTGCTAACCAAAAGGAGCTGAATTATGAGCGTAGTGATAGTCGGCGGCAATGAGTGTATGGTCAGACGGTATGAGGATCTTTGCCGTGAATATTCGTGCAAGGCAAAGGTGTTTGCAAAACCCGACAGGGGTATGCAGAATTTCGGCAATCCCGATCTTCTTGTGCTGTTTACCGGGACGATGTCCCACAAGATGCTGTCGATAGCCATGGGGCAGGCGAAAAAGAAGAATATCCCCGTGGCGCACAGCGCGACAAGCTCGGTCTCCGCGCTGAAAAATATACTCGATATCCACGCGAAAGGGGAGAAATAAAATGTCCGAAGATCTTGTGATATCCCAGTGCTCGCCGACCATGGCGGGGCTCAAAACCGGCAATCTTTTTACATGCCCGATGGAGGATAAAAAGACGCTCAACGAGAGCATACGCCGCATGAACATGAAGCTCGTCCCGCGCGGGGTGCGCCTGCTCCCGGTAAAATATCTCGAAAAGCGCGTGCTGATATATATGTATCGCCCCGACAGGCTCAGAGCCGATCTGAAAGACGCGCAGGCGCTCTCCATTCTCTCCGAAAAGGCTTATCCTATAGATAATGCCGACAAATGTGTCGCCGAGCTCGTCAGAAGAGTCAATTCTCAGGAGACCTTCCCGCATGAAATCGGGCTGTTTCTCGGCTATCCGTCCGAGGATGTCAACGGCTTCATAAAGTACGGCGCGGACAAGGCGAAATGCGTCGGCACATGGAGAGTCTACGGCGACGAGGAGGCGGCGAAGAAGAAATTCGCGCTCTATAAAAAGTGCACGAGAGTGTATAAGGACGCTTACCGCAGGCATAATTCGTTTGAAAGGCTCGTCGTAAACGGCGCGCGCTGACAATAAATAAAAATTCTGAAAGGCAGGTAAATTATTATGAGCAAAATAGCTGTTGTATATTGGAGCGGAACAGGCAACACGGAGTCCATGGCGGATGCCGTTGCGCAGGGTGCAAAAGACAAGGGCGCAGAAGTAAAGCTCTTCACTCCCGATTCGTTCAACGCCTCCATGGTCGATGAGTTCGACGCCATAGCCTTCGGCTGCCCCGCAATGGGCGCAGAGGTGCTTGAGGAAAGCGAGTTTGAGCCGATGTTCTCCGACTGCGAGAGCAAGCTCGGCGGCAAGAAAATCGCCCTCTTCGGCTCTTACGGCTGGGGCGACGGCGAGTGGATGAGAACATGGGAGGACACTTGCCGCGGCGACGGCGCAGAGGTAGTCTCCGAGCCGGTTATCTGCAACGAAGCCCCCGACGATTCCGCCCTTGATGAGTGCAAAGCCCTCGGCGCCGCGCTCGTATAAGACATAGCTCTCTTCATAGATTTGCTTCCATAGACAAACCGCGTCTGCTCCAAAATGCAGGCGCGGCTTGCTTTTTGCATGCGATTATATTTATACATAGGAATAATGCGCACATCCGTACCGATAAAAGTGCGTTCTATACCGAGACTATAGACAAGAAAAATAAACGTGCTATTATATACTCGAAAGAATTCCCGGCGACGGCATAAAGCGTACAAAACCACACCGCCATAGGCTCCCCTGCAGGGGAGCTGTCGCGAAGCGACTGAGGGGTTAGCCCGCGAAATCTGCACAAAATTCATTGACCCGTACCTCGTAGGGTGCGGCAACTCGACGCACCGCTGCCGCCCTCGGCGGCATAAAATCTTCGCAAAGATTTATTCTACCGACCGTGCCATAGGCTCCCCTGCAGGGGAGCTGGATTGGCGAAGCCAAGACTGAGGGGTTAGCCCGCGCAATCCGCACAAAATTATTGACCCGCACCTTGTAGGGTGCGGCGACTCGACGCACCGCGCCGCCGACGGCGGCACAAAATCTTCGCAAAATTTTATTCTACCGACCGTAGGGGCGAACTTCGTTCGCCTGCCCTTGAGGTCTGTGTAGGGCGCTAAGCTGAGCTTGAATGGTTGCTGCACTTATATCAAAACACCGTGACGCTCGCGCGTCAACGGGTCGTCGGGGTCGCCGACCCCTACAAACCGACCTCGCACCGAAAGCACAAAATCAACACTGCCATAGGCTCCCCTGCAGGGGAGCTGGATTGGCGAAGCCAAGACTGAGGGATTAGCCCGCGAAATCTGCACAAATTCATTGCCACGCACCTCGTAGGGACAGCCCTTGCGGCTGTCCGATATCGGCGAAGCCGATACAAAGTTTCAGCAGACCTGTGCGGACGGGGGCGAGCCCCGTCCCTGCGACCCGAATTGAATCGGCATGGTGCGGCGACAAAAAACACCCACACACCCAAGGTATCAAACGGCACTGCCGTGAAAATACAAAAATAAAATGGAGGCAAAAAACATGAAAGCAAAACGGAAAAACATTTTTAAGTCGCTTTTGGCTCTGACCCTTGCACTCATCATGGTGCTCGGTGCAGCACCCTTGAGCGAGCTTGCCGGCGTCGACTTGGCGGGCGCTTTTGCACCCAAAGCCGAAGCACTCAGTGGGGATTACAATGTTGGCGATATAGTCAAGCTTGGTTCATATCCACAGAGCAGAGTTACGGATTCGACGCTTGTTTCAGCCCTCAATAAAATCGCAAAGACGTGGATCGGCTATGGCTATTATAGCGGAAACGACAATGTGGGTTCTATGACAAAGGGCGATTGGATGAAATATTCCGATTTCACCTACAACGGAGTGAAATACCGCGCCGTTACTTTCTCACAGTACAGACCTTACTATACGCATACTTCATTATCTTCAGGCGAGCTTCATCAGAAGTATAATGGATATTACACAAACAATGTCTATTATTTCAAATTTGAACCGCTGAAGTGGCGCGTGCTTGATCCCGCTACCGGTCTTGTCCTTTGTGAAAACATTGTTGACTCTCAGGCATACAGCAATACGGTGTATGAATATGGAACAGATAAGAACGGAACCGCTTATTGGAATGATTCTGCACATACACACTACGCTAATGACTATGCTACAAGCAGTATCAGAAAATGGTTGAATAATGATTTTTACAATACTGCTTTCTCTGCTGCCGAGAAAAAGAGCATACTGACCACGACACTTGACAACAGAGCTTATTCAACTGACCATAGTGAATATAACAGTGAAACTACAAAGGACAAGATTTTCCTTCTGTCTTACAGCGATATCAATAATGCTGCATATGGATTATCCTCTCGCTCAAATCGTCTGTCAAAGGGCAGTGATTACGCGAAGAGCCAGGGGCTTTATGTTGATTCGAATGGGCAGTCAAGCATGCGACTGCGTTCGGCCGGACACGATTCCTATCATACCAGCCGAGTCAGCCATGACGGTGATCTTAATCACTATATCAAGAATGATATTAATTTCACCCCGGATGGTGTGCGTCCTGCCTTAAGAACTAATTTCGCCGTTGATATCTATAACCTTGGTGATGAAACATACAGCTTTGAGAATTTCGGAGATTCGGATTCACCTTATGGTCATTGCTTCGGCATGTCAATGACAAGCTCCGGCTATTATATCGGAGTGTTGGACAGAAAGCTTATCGGGAAAGATACATCGAAAAGCTTACACTCTTTTTCAAGAGAAGAAGCGAAAAAGCCTATATGCTATTATCAGGACATACAGGGCAGCTATTCTGCGGGTGCTATTGTTGCCGGTGGAAGTGTTTATCTTACCGGAAGAGGAAATATCAGAGCTGATTGGAATGAAGTAGTTAATTATGTCAAAAATCATAATTATGATAATAAAGGCTCTCTGCAGGTTAGCTTGACAAAGGGCAACAGCGGTCATGCCATAAACTTCTTGTATTACAAGGAAGTCAACGGACAGCAGAGAATTTATGTGTATGATAACAATTATCCGGATGTGGAAATATATTTTTACCAAGGCTCAGACGGTAAAGTATACGAAACTCCTAAAAGTACATATGGCAATACTTGGATTGACTGCATAGCTCTGCGTGATGTTACTACATATTTCGAACTCGCAAAGACTTATAAAGCATCTCGCTGCATATATGCGGCAACAGGAACCGTTGATGTAAAAGATTATGTGTGCAAGTCGCAGATGGAGGGCACATTAGGCGGCGTTGAGTATACAATGTATGAGCTTTCCGATGATGCGGATAAGGCTGTTGTTGTTCCGCTGACTGATGACGCAACGTTTTCTTATCTTAACAATGATTATAGCTTTGGCGAAATAAATGATGAAACATACGGCGTGCTTACGCTGGCTCAATCGGGTGACAGTGCAACCGGCGATAAGGCGGATTTCAATATAGCAAACGAGCCTGTTAAAGCCACCGGCATAACTCTCGCGTCTCCCTCTTCGCCCATCCCCGTCGGCGGTTCTTATCAGCTCGTTGCCGCTGCGCAGCCCGACGGCGCGTCGCTGCCCGACCTCGTGTGGACATCCTCCGATCCGTCCGTCGCTTCGGTTGACGAAAACGGACTTGTCAAGGCTCTCTCCGTCGGCACTGCGACGATAAGCGTCACGGATTCGGAATCGAAGTTCTCAGCCGAGGTTGAGATAAACACGGTTCAGGTCATTGACTTCGGCGACGGTCCTACCATAAAGGTCGGCGAAAAGCTGATATACACTCCTGTGATACAGGAGGGCTATGTCGATTATCACTATAAATGGAGCAGCTCGGATCCGAGCGTTGTTACCGTCGATCCCGACGAAGGCGAGCTGACCGGAATCAAAAAGGGCACAGCGACCGTAACAATGACCCTCGTTGACGATGACGGCAACGTTGTTGCTTCTGCAGACTTCACCGTAACCGTCAAGTCCGACAGCATATTCAAGAAGATACTGAATGTTATTACCGCTCCCTTCCGCGCGATAATCAACCTCATCAAAAAACTTTTCGGCAAATAATCCTTTTGTTTCGGCAGAGTCGCCGCGCTCCCCACGGCGGCTTTGCTAAGCTCTGCAATGCCGATTTCTCATTCTCCTATAGCGAATCGCCCGGTTTTTCGCCGGGCGGTTTGCTTTTTGTCCTTTTGGAGTCTTATTGCGCCCAAAAAGAGCGGAAAGGGGAGGAGAAAAGCTTTATACTTTTCTTCGTAAGGGACGCGTAAAGCCGCGCTCCCTATAAAAAAGTCAATCGGTTAGCAACCGCTAATTGCTTCGCAGGGAGGAATGTAAATTGGATAAGAAAACCGAGAAAAAGCCGTCCGATCTCAAGCGCCTTTTCGGCTATGCCGGCAATTTCAGGTTTCTGACGGTCGCGTCAATTGTCCTGTCCGCCGTCAGCGCGGTCATGGCTCTCGCACCGTTCGTGTTTATCTGGAAGATAATCAAAGAGGTGCTCGATGCCGCACCCGATTTTTCAAAGGCTCAGAATATCTCGTCTTACGGCTGGACGGCAGTCGCGTTCGCCGCAGGTTCGTTGATTATATATATCTGCGCCCTGATGTGCTCGCACGCCGCGGCGTTCCGCGTTCAGGTGAATATGCGCTCGCAGGCGATGCATCATATCGCCGCTCTTCCGCTCGGCTTCATGGACAGCATCGGCAGCGGCAAGATGAGAAAGATAGTCAACGATTCGAGCGCCGCCACCGAGACCTATCTCGCGCATCAGCTGCCCGATATGGCGGGCGCATATGTGACCCCGCTCGCGCTTATCGCCCTGCTTCTCGTCTTTGATTGGAAGCTCGGTCTGCTCTCGCTCGTGCCCGTCGTGCTGGCGTTTTTGATAATGTCGTCAATGACCGGCAAGAGAATGGAAAAGAAGATGAAAGAGTATCAGAACTCGCTCGAAACGATGTCGAACGAGGCGGTCGAATATGTCCGCGGCATCCCTGTCGTCAAGACCTTCGGCCAGACCGTGTTTTCTTTCAAACGCTTCAAGCAGTCGATAGACGAATACAGCAAGTGGACGATAGCCTATACAAAGGATCTGCGTATCCCGATGGTGCTCTACACGATGCTTATAAATGCGATTTTCGCCGTGCTTATAGCCGCTTCGCTGTTCGTTTTTGCGCGCGGCAGTATCACGAATGAATTCCTGCTCAATCTCATTTATTACATAATCATCACGCCGGTTATCACCGTCACGCTCACCAAAATCATGTATTCGAGCGAGAACAAGCTGATAGTATCCGACGCGCTCGAGCGTATCGACAGCGTCATGAATATGAAGCCCATGCCGGAGCCCGACGCGCCCCGGCATCCCGCCGACAATTCGATAGAGCTTGAAAATGTCGTGTTCAGCTATCCCGATGCGAAGAACAACGCGCTCGACGGCGTGTCGCTGTCGATAGTTTCGGGCGAACATGTCGCCTTCGTCGGCCCGTCCGGCGGCGGAAAAACCACGCTCGCGAGTCTCGTTGCCCGCTTCTGGGATCCCGCCGAGGGCAAGGTGAAAATCGGCGGAGTCGATGTGCGCGACATAAAGAAAGAGGAGCTCATGAACACGGTTTCATTCGTGTTCCAGGATTCAAAGCTTTTGAAAATGTCCGTATTTGAAAATGTCCGCATGGCAAGACCCGACGCCACGCGCGAAGAGGTCATGTCTGCGCTCAGCGCCGCGCAGTGCGGCGATATAATCGAAAAGCTCCCGAACGGCATAGATACCGTTATCGGCACGGACGGCGTGTACCTCTCGGGCGGCGAGTGCCAGCGCATCTCGATAGCCCGCGCCATGCTCAAAAATTCGCCCGTGCTCATCCTCGACGAAGCTACCGCTTTCGCCGACCCGGATAACGAAGTCAAGGTTCAGGCGGCGTTCAGCGAGCTGTCAAAGGGCAAAACTGTTATAATGATCGCCCACAGGCTCTCGACCGTCACCGATGCCGATCGCATCTATGTTCTGAAAAACGGCAGAATAGCCGAAAGCGGCAGCCATTCCGAGCTCGCCGCCGGAAACGGGCTCTATGCCGATATGTGGAAGCAGTACAATATCTCAGCCGATTGGAAAGTGGGTGAAGCGAAATGACAAAATATTTACGCCACAGATTCGCGCTCTCCGAAAAAGGCGCGAAAGATATGATAAAGGCTATTATCGCCTGCACATTCTCGAATCTCTTTTTGATGCTGCCCGTGTCGATGCTCTATTTCCTCGTCTCGGATATCCTCGATAACGGACTCGACGGCAGAACTGCGTTCTATATCTGCGGAATAGCCGTCTGCCTGATAGTGATTGCCGTTTCGACCTATATTCAGTATAACGCCACATTCTTTGCGACTTATATCGAAAGCGGCGTGCGCAGAATAACCCTTGCGGAAAAGCTCAGAAAGCTCCCGCTTTCGTTCTTCGGCAAAAAAGACCTTTCGGATCTCACGAGCACTATTATGGCGGACTGCGCGACCCTTGAAACCGCGTCGTCGCACTATATTCCCGAGCTTGTCGCCGCGCTCTTTTCAACAACAATAGTTGCAATAGCCCTGTTCTTCTTTGATTGGCGCATGGCGCTGGCTTCGCTCTGGGTTCTGCCGCTGTCGCTGCTGATAGTCGCTTTTTCTGCAAAGGTTCAGTATAAGCTCGGCACGATTCAGATGAAAGCGAAACTCGACTGCGCGGACGGCATTCAGGAGTGCCTTGAGAGCGTGCGCGATATCAGAGCCAACAACGCCGAGGCGGAGTACCTCGCGGGGCTCGATGAAAAGATAAAGGCGGTCGAAAAGAAGTCGCTCTTCGCGGAGCTCGGCAACGCCGCATTCGTCGCCTCGTCTCAGCTGCTGCTGAAAATCGGCATCGCGACCACCGCGCTTGTCGGCGGCGCGCTGCTCATCAAGGGCGATATAAATATCCTGACATTCTTCATGTTCCTGCTCGTCATCTCGCGCATATATGACCCCATGCAGGCGTCGCTCCAGAACCTCGCGGCGGTCAACGCAACAAAGGTTCAGTGCGACCGAATGAACGAAATACTCGACCACCCGGTTCAGGAGGGCGCCGAGAAGCTTACAAATGACGGCTGCGATATCACATTCGACCATGTCGCGTTCTCCTATGACGACGGCGAACAGGTACTAAAGGATGTGTCGTTCACAGCAAAGCAGGGCGAAGTTACAGCCCTCATCGGTCCGTCCGGCGGCGGAAAAACAACTATTTCAAGGCTTGCCGCGCGCTTTTGGGATATAAACAGCGGAAAGATAACTGTCGGCGGTATGGATGTTTCAAAGGTCGATCCCGAGACGCTCATGGGTCTCTATTCGATAGTTTTCCAGGATGTCACGCTGTTCAACAACTCCGTCATGGAGAACATTCGCATCGGCAGAAAAGACGCATCCGACGAAGAAGTCATCGCGGCGGCGAAGCTCGCGCATGTTGACGAGTTCGCCGAAAAGATGGCGGACGGCTATAACACGCTCATCGGCGAGAACGGCTCGGAGCTTTCGGGCGGCGAGCGCCAGCGCATATCAATAGCGCGTGCGTTCCTCAAGGACTCTCCGATAATCCTTATGGACGAGGCGACCGCTTCGCTCGATGTCGAAAACGAGACGATGATTCAGGAGTCGCTCTCGAAGCTTATCAGGAATAAGACCGTTCTGATAATAGCCCACAGAATGAGAAC
>DKDF01000100.1:3756-5532 GCA_002451755.1 Ruminococcaceae bacterium UBA6855 | reverse complement strand
AACCGCGCAGGGCTTGAGCAAAGGCGAGCTTGGCTCGCCGGATACTCCGGAGGAGATGAAGTCGATTGCGAGAATTGCCGCCGAAGAGGGCATAGTCATGCTCAAAAACAACGGCGTGCTGCCGATAGAAAAAGATGAGAATGTCTGCATCTTCGGCAGGATTCAGAGGGACTATTTCTTCGTCGGCTACGGCTCGGGCGGCGATGTCAACAAGCCCTATTGCGTCGACCTTGTGGACGGCATGAAAAACGCGGGAATAAAAGTCGACGGGCAAATTGAAAAGATATATTTAGATTGGATAAAGAAGAATCCGGCGGACGACGGCTTCTGGGGCGCATGGCCGCGTTATCACGACGAGATGAAGATAGACGAAAAGACCGTCGCCGATGCAGCAAAGCGCAGCAATTGCGCCGTTGTGGTTATAGGCCGTTCTGCGGGCGAGGACAGGGAAAACACACTCAAAAAAGGCAGCTATTATCTGACCGATGATGAAACCGCGCTGCTCGACAAGGTGACTGCGAATTTTAAAAACACCGTCGTGCTGATAAACAGCGGCAATATTATAGATATGTCGTGGATGAATAAATACGGCGACAGGCTCGGTGCGGTGCTCTATGTCTGGCAGGGCGGAATGGAGAGCGGAAACGCCATCGGCGAGGTTCTCTCAGGCAAGGTTTCGCCGAGCGGAAAGCTGCCCGATACAATTGCCGATTGTTACGAGAGCTATCCGGCGGCGGAGAACTTCGGCAAGAGGACATATAACAACTACGCCGAGGATATCTTCGTCGGCTACAGATATTTTGAAACCTTCGCGCCCGAAAAGGTAATGTTCCCGTTCGGCTTCGGTCTTAGCTACACTTCGTTCGAGTTGTCCGACAAGACCGTCATGGAGGCGGACGACAGAATAATAGTCTCAGTAAAAGTCAGGAATGTCGGCAGCGCCGCGGGCAAAGAGGTTATTGAAGTCTATTACGGCGCGCCGCAGGGCGAGCTCGGCAAGGCGGCAAAGAGCCTCGCCGCATATGAAAAAACGCGCACTCTTCTGCCGGGCGAGGAGCAGAGGGTAGTCGTGTCGTTCCCGTGCGCCAATATGGCGTCGTTCGACGATTCCGGCAAATCGGGCGCGGCGTTCTGCTATGTGCTCGAAGCGGGGGACTATCCCATCTATGCCGGCACCGATGTGCGCTCCTGCGAGCAGATAGGCGTTCACACAGAGCCCGAGCTTCGCGTCACAGAGCGTCTTGCGAGCCGCGCGGACTGCGCCCCGAAAGAGGCGTTCGACCGCCTTGTCGCCGCGACCGACGAACAGGGAAAAATAGAAAAAACATATGAATCCGTTCCGCTGAGCACCGTTTCGCGCCGCGAGGAGATAGAGAAAAATCTGCCCGAAGCTCCCGATTTCACGGGCGACAAGGGCATAAAACTCGAAGATGTCGCCAACAACAGAGCGACTCTTGCGGGCTTTACGGCTCAGCTCGAGGATGTTGAGCTTGAGGCTCTCTGCCGCGGCGACTATGTCATGAACAGCAAGCTCGGCACTCCCGGCAACGCCGCAGTTTACGGCGGAATACTCAAATCTCTGCGCAAAAAAGGCGTGCCGCCCGTCAGCGCAACGGATGGTCCCTCCGGCATCAGACTCCATTGCTATGCCTCGCTCCTGCCTATCGGCACGCTGCTCGCGAGCACATGGAATCAGCAGCTCGTCCGTGAGCTCTATGCTGTCGAGGGCGCTGAGATGGCGCGCAAGGGCTCCGATGTCCTGCTCGCCCCGGGCAT
>DKDF01000100.1:3595-3738 GCA_002451755.1 Ruminococcaceae bacterium UBA6855 | reverse complement strand
TGGCATGAATATCCACAGGGATCCGCTCTGCGGCAGAAACTTTGAGTATTTCTCCGAGGATCCGCTGCTCACCGGCACCATGGGCGCGGCGGTCGTGCGCGGCATCCAATCGCAGGGGGTCTCCGCCTGCCCGAAGCACTTTG
>DKDF01000100.1:281-3568 GCA_002451755.1 Ruminococcaceae bacterium UBA6855 | reverse complement strand
TTTGCCTGCAACAATCAGGAGACCATGCGTATCTATAACGATTCGCGCGTGTCCGAGCGCGCTCTGCGCGAGATTTATCTCAAGGGCTTTGAGATATGCGTCAAAACCGCGCACCCGTTCAATATCATGACTTCTTATAATAAGATAAACGGCGTCTGGGGACACTATCATTACGGCACTTGCACGCAGATACTGCGCGGCGAGTGGGAATATGACGGCTGCGTCATGACCGACTGGTGGATGCGTGCGAGCAAAGACCCGGATTTTCCGCTGCTTCGCAACAACGCCTACCGCGTGCGCGGACAGGTGGATGTGCTCATGCCGGGTGCGGGAGCGGGCTCGCGCAAGGCGAAATATGACCCGACCCTGCTCGAGAGCCTCGGCAAGCCGGACGGCATCACCCGTGCGGAGATATTCCGCAGCGCGATGAATACCCTGCGCTTTGTACTGCGCTCGCATCCGTTCTGCGCCGAGCACGGATTGGATAACGGTTATCGCCCTGGTCCCGATTGGTTCGAGTGTCGGTAATTTTTAGGATTTCTTTATAAATTATCAAAAATATTTGCAGAAAAGCCGCAAAAAATGTATGTTTATACGAAATGTTGTTGACGTCCGGTCCTTGCTGTGATAGACTTCTCTTTAGCTTCCGATAATTTGATCGGTTATATAGGAGTAGTTGAATAATGGTTAAGAGGATCTCCGCGCTTGCGGCGGTTCTGCTGTGCGTATTCATGCTGTGCTCATGCACGGCGTCTCGCTCGCAGATCGGCGCATATGTCCGCGGCACGCTCGACTCTGTCTATCTCAACGAGAACAGCGACGAGTATCTGGAATCGGTCGGCGGCACCGCCGAAGAATGCGAAACCCAGTATCAGCAGTATATCCGGGATGAGGTCGAATATTTCAAGATGTGCATGGATATCGATGAGGTGTCCGACGCGACTTATCAGCGCATGGTGAAGATATTTGAAACGCTCTATGCCCATTGCAAATATGAGGTCGGCGAGGTAACGCGAAGCTCCGACAGATTCCTTGTCAGCGTGACCGTCTATCCGATAGATGTCATATCAAAAGCGGAGGAAAACGGCATCGACGATTTCGAGAAGTCCTACGGCGAACGCGCGAGAAAAGGGGAGTTCGATAAGCTCTCCGACTCCGAGCGCGAGGAGCTCTGGGCGGACGGAATAATTACCGAGGTCGAAAAGAATCTTGATAATATCGGCTATCTCGACCCCGTCACGATATCGCTCCAGGTGATTATCGAAGACGACGGATATTCAATTGTGGACGATGACCTCGTCCGCATGGATGAACTCGTTATCAGCTATTGACAGACAAAGCAAAACCGTTTCGAATTATTCGGAACGGTTTTTTTAACGGAAATATATAACGGTTATTGTCTGCGACATTTGTCTTGACATTTTATTGCCGTGCATATAAAATGTATTGCGGGAGATGAGAAAATAAATATGATACCAACCGAAAGCTACAACTGCTACGAGTATTTCAAGAACAACACTGCAGCGTTCGGCGACTATGATGCCGCGATTCATTTCGGACACAGGATAAAGCGTTCAGCCTTGCTTTCCGATATCGACCGTCTCGCGGCGTATTTCAAGAGCGCGGGGCTTCGGCGCGGTGATGTGTACACCGTGTTCCTGCCGACCTGCGTGCAGAGTTTCGTCGCCTTTTATGCGCTCAATAAAATAGGCGTTATCGCGAATATCGTGCATCCGCTGACCCCGCCCGAGCTTCTCAAGGAGACTATGGACGCGGTCGGCTCAAAGGGCGTTATGCTCATGGATCTGCTCGCAAAGCCCTATGTCGATATGCTCAATTTCCACAATGTCCCATGCGTTGTGTGTTCGAATTCCGATTATGTTTCGCCCGCGGCTCATCCGGCTTTCCGCGGCTATGAGCTGTTCGCGGCGCACGCGTCGTCGGGCATAAAAAATGCGCTGAGCTACCGCGCGGTTATTCATCGCTGCCCTCCCTCGGACGGAGTCCACAACAACGGCTCGGATATCGCTGTCTATCTTCACGGCGGCGGAACAACGGGAAAGAGCAAGACCATAAAGCTCTCTTCAAAGGCGCTCAATGAGCTCGCCTATAAGACGGGAAAGGTCGAGCATCACAACACCCCTGGCGTCGAGTGCTCGATGATAGTTCTGCCGCTCTTTCATGCGTTCGGACTCGGCGTGTCGATGCATTTCAGTATGTGCGAGGGATTTTGCTGTATCCCCGTCGCGCGCTTCAAGCCGCGCAAGGCGAACGAGCTTATGCGCGAATATAAAATTTCGTTCATAGTCGGCGTGCCGAATATGTATAAGAAGATGTTCGAGCAGAAGAACTTCGAGGGAAAGCATCTGCGCAATTTAGAGCTGCTCTTCAGCGGCGGCGATATCGTGACCGAGCAGTTCCTCGATATGTTCAACTCGACTATCGCCAAATGGGGCGGCAAGGGCAGACTCTTCCGCGGCTACGGGCTTACTGAAGTCAGCTCCGTCTGCTGCGCGAATACATATGCCGATTTCAAACGCAATTCCGTTGGCAAGCCGTTTTACGGTATGCGCGTCGAGATATGGGATAAGGACAAAAAGCGCCTGCCCGCAAACACCGTCGGCGAGATAGCCGTCTCGGGTTCGACTCTTATGGAGGGCTATTTAAATGAGCCGACAAGCGGAGTCTATACCGACGACAGCGGCGTGCGCTGGGTGCTTACGGGCGACCTCGGCTATATCGATGAGGACGGCTTCCTGTTCTTCACCGGCCGCAAAAAGAGACTTATTATCATCTCGGGCTACAATGTCTATCCGTCCGATATCGAGGAGAAGGTCATCGGCGTCGCCGGTATAACCGAGGCTTGCGCCGTTCAGGGCTATATCGAGGCGAAGCCGATAGTCAAGCTCTACGTCGCGCTCGACAGCGAGCCGGAGAACAAGAAGAAAAAGATTGAAGAAATAAATGAATTTTGCAGCGAAAATCTGCCGCGCTTCTCGCGTCCGACGAAGATTATCATTCTCGACGCTCTGCCGCGCACCCGGATGGGCAAGGTCGATTTCATGAAGCTCTGCGACCCCGCGCCGACCGAAAAACGCCGCGAGCGCGAAAAGGCCGAAAAGCAGGAAGCGAAGCAGTAAATCGCACGAAAAAACATATACTAAAGACCGAGCTGTATGCCTTGCAGAACGGTCTTTTTTCTTTTTGCGACAGTCGATTTGACTTTTGGCGGCGTTTTGCATATAATAAAACTGCATTTGCGTTTCAGTGCCGCTTGTGTAATATCA
>DKDF01000100.1:0-269 GCA_002451755.1 Ruminococcaceae bacterium UBA6855 | reverse complement strand
TATCAGGAAAGGAAATTTGCCAAACCGTTTTAAAATTTTTCGGTCATAAAAATAGCGCCGGGTCTGCAAGCACTGAAGGCTGCGAGCCTTTGCAGATGACGAGGAAGAAGTCATCGAATTTTTCGGCGGATGCTTCTTGCCCCATAAGTGCGGGGGACACAGGCTCTCTTATAAAACAGCGCGGCGACGCGCAGACAGAGGGGAGAGCAATGCACAAATATTTTTGTAAAGGAAAAACAGAATATGTGTGGAATTGTTGGTTACGTTGG
>DKDF01000082.1 GCA_002451755.1 Ruminococcaceae bacterium UBA6855 | reverse complement strand
TACTATGTTACTACTCTACACACTTTGTTCGCCTGCTTTCGGCTCCCTCGCGAAGCGACTGAGTGGGTTACTTAAACCCATAAAGAACACCGTGACGCTCACGCGTCAAAGGGTCGTCGAGGTCGCCGACCCCTACAAACCGGCTCCACAACAGCCCTGTAAAATCACATTATCGCCAACCAAGTACGCCCACATTATAGTGCTGTTATTATCAGGTCATATTCCCTGCAAAGACATATTTTAACCTCAAACTAAAATTCAACCTCGGAACTCAGTGCGCGCGGCGCACAGGATATATAATTTTTTATCAAAGGAGAGGATCAAATGAAACAAGGCACGAAGGTTTTTATCTGCCTGCTGTGTGTCGTGCTTGCGACGCTCATCACAGTCGCGTGCATTTTCTGCATATACTATCCGCGCTATAAGCAGAATCAGCACGCCGCGGTCATCGAGGATAAGCCGCTCGAGCGCGGGGAGATGCGCATCATGAGCTGCAACCTGCGCTGCGCAAACGTCATGGACACGGGCAAAACCAGCTGGTTCTATCGCGCCGATCTCATTGTCAAAAACATCGAAACGGAAGCGCCGACTATTATCGGATTCCAGGAGGCGACGAAGTGGCAGTATAATTATATGTGCCGCACGCTTCAGGGCTATGACTCGGTCATAACCTTCCGCGACGAATCCGCTTTCTCCGAGGGCTGCCCGGTGTTCTACCGCACCGACCTCTACGACCTTATCGGCAAAGGCTCGTTCTGGCTCTCCGAGACTCCCGAAAAGATGAGCAAGGACTGGGATTCCGCGTGCTATCGAATTTGCAGCTATGTTATCCTCAAGGAGAAGCAGACGGGGCTCGAATTTGTCGTGTTCAACACGCATCTCGACCATGTCAGCGAAGAGGCGAGGATAAAGGGCATCGGCGTTGTGCTCGACAAGATAGCGCAGTTCGGCTCGCTGCCCGCGATGATAATGGGCGACTTCAATGCAGAAGAAGACACCGAGACATATCGCAGCGCGACCGAGAACTTTTTTGACGTCAAGTATCAGACTAAAGACCCGATAAAGAGCTGCACCTATCAGAACTGGGGCAAGCGCCTCGACGACGACTGCATCGACTACATAATGATCTCCAAGACCGGCTTCAAGGTCAACAGCTACAATGTTGTCAGAACGACCTACGACGGAGTCTATCCGAGCGATCATTTCCCGATAACGGCGAGCCTCACGCTCACGCAGGGCTAATAAAATTACCTCCGTATGGCAAAAGTCATGCGGAGGTTTTCTTTCGATATTGATTAAGAAATTTTCAGGTTGAGCTTCAATTTGTCGGATATCATTGCGATAAATTCGCTGTTGGTCGGCTTGCCGCGGGAGTTCTGGATAGTGTAGCCGAAATAGGAGTTGAGCACATCGACATCGCCTCTGTCCCAGGCGACCTCGATTGCGTGGCGAATGGCGCGCTCAACGCGCGACGGAGTGGTTTTGAAGGTCTTTGCGACCGTAGGATAGAGAAGCTTCGTGACGGAATTCATAATCTCGTCGTCGTTGACCGCGAGGATTATCGCCTCGCGCAGATACTGATAGCCCTTTATGTGCGCCGGCACGCCGATGCGGTGCATTATCTCGGAGACTGTGACCTCAAGGCTGTTGTCCTGCGCGGAAAAAGCAACTATGTTTCCCTGCGCCGGGGCGGAAAGCCCGGTCAGCTGTTTTATTCTCTGGGCGAGCATCTGCGTGTCAAAGGGCTTGATGAAATAGTAGTCTGCGCCGCTCTGCGTTATCTCCTGCTCAAGGCGCGGATTCGCGTTCGACGCGGTCACGAACACCAGCGGGCGCGGCTCAAGGTGCATGTCGGCAAGTCCGCCGAGCACGCCTATAGCGTCCGTGCCCTGCATGAAAGCGTCCATGATGAGCACGTCCGGTCTGCTTCCCTGCCTGAAAAGGCGGAGTATCTGCGCGCCGTCTTTTCGAACTGTTTCGACCTCAAAGCCGTTTGCCCGCAGTGCCGCTGCGCAGCCCGTCTGAGTGTCCGTGTCCTGTGCAAGCATGATTTTTAACATTTTTCCCATAATTAGTACCTCCGGGTTGATTTTTCAATTGGATTTTACCATATATGGGAATAAATGTCAATAATAAATTACCATTTTTTGGCAATTTTTATTTTATGCTCCGACTTCGTTACGAAGCGGCGGAATATCCGGGCGAAGATATGCGCTCCGCCTCCTCCGCCATCGTCTGGGCAAATATCGCGTAGCCCTTGAGCGGATCGTTGATAAAAACATGGGTCACCGCGCCGACCAGCATACCGTTCTGGACTATCGGGCTGCCGCTCATACCCTGGACTATGCCGCCGGTTTTTTCGATAAGCCGCTTGTCGCGCACCTCGATTATCATGTTGCGCTGACCGCTTTTTGTATAGATCTTCGTTATCTCGATATCATAATACTGCGGTCCGTCCGCATCGACGGTCGAGATTATCTGCGCCTTGCCGGTTTTGACTTCGTCGGCTATCGCCACGGGCATCTCCCCGGTTTTCGGCAATTCGCTAAAAGCGCCGTAAACGCCGATACCGCAGTTTTCATAGAGCTCGCCTATCTCTCCCGGCGCGAACACGCCGCACAGCTCGCCGGGCGAACCGTCCTTGCCCTTATAGCAGCCTTTTACCGCGGCATTGACCGCGTCGCCGCCGGATATCGGCAGCTCCTCACCCGTGTCAACATCGCAGACCGCGTGACCGAGCCCCGCAAAAATTCCGTTTTTGCGGTCGTAGAAAGTTACTGTTCCTATCCCCGCCGACGAGTCGCGCACCCACAGACCGGCTTTGAATTTGCCGTCAAGTTTGCTCCGCGCGGGCAGGAGTTTCACCGTCTGCTTTTTGCCTGCGCGCTCGATGAGCAGCTCGACCTCATCGCCGCCGCTCGACTCAACGGCGGAGGAGATATCATTGTTCCGGCTGACGGGCGAGCCGTTTATCTCTAAAATAATATCGCCCTTTTTCAGCCCCGCGCGAGCCGCCGGGTCAACTGCACCCGACACTGTTTCGATCTCCTCGCTCCCGACTATCAGCACGCCGCGCGTATAGAGCCTGATGCCGAAAATTTCGCCGCCGACGGTGACATATCTGCGCTGAGACACTTTCACCCTTGCGGTCTTGACCGGGAACACCCCGAACGCTTTTACCTCAAGCTCATATTCGCCCTGCGGCGATGCGGACGCGGACGCAGAAAACACGCTCTCGCCGATATCGGCGCCGCTGCCCGCGACGACGCTGTATTCGTCGGGCAGCTGGATATCACCGTAAGCGACGCAGGAAAAAATTCCCACCGAGAGCATGAGCGCGACCGCGCTGAAAAATCTTATGATTTGCTTCATGCTCCGCCCCCTTTTTGATTTTGTCCGCAGTGCGGACACCGTTATTTTTTCCGCGCCGTGCAGCATTATCGCCGGAAAACAAAGGGCAAAAAAAGATGGAAAATTTTAATATTAATAATTGTATACCATGTGCTTACACTACTGTTTACCATGTTTCGCTTGACATGATATCTGCCCCTACTTACTTTGAGCGAAGCGAAACAACCCCTCGCTCACTTCGCGACAGCTTTCCTGCGGGGGCGAATAGATTTCACGGCAAATTTCATTTGCAAAGCACTTAAAAGACAACCTTGCATAAAGCATGACAAGAAAAACAGCGGTGCAGATACAATCAGAAATCTACAATCAAAGCCTATTTTTAGTATACGACGCAGGGACTTAGCAACCGGGATCGTGTATCTGACAAAAGCTGCATAATGGAACGAACACCCCGCACCGTGCGTTTACAGGACGCACGGTGCGGGGTGTGTTTGCGTTTTTAGGAAGATGATTGCAAATCGGAAGTTGCATACTCTTCAAGGCAACTCAGTGCAGATAAAAAGAATACTCGTCAGATACCAAACGAAAGCCATAATTCACATACAAAGATTTCCCCATCTGAGACGGGTTCAGCACAACCTTTTCAATCTGCTGATCCTCTGCGTATAGCATTACGCGGTGCAGCAATTCTTTCGCAATCCCTCTTTTTCGGTAAAAAGGTTCAACATACATATTCATAAGTCGTGCCACTTTGCCGTTCGGGTGTTCCGTTGTCGGCATAATTTCAAACAATGTAATGCCTGCTGTTGCGATCGTCTGCCTGTTGTGTTCACAGATAAAAGCAATGTGTGTTCCGTTTTTAATGTTGCGTTTGAAAAAGTCCAATGTTTCTGCATAAATTAGCTCTGAATTGAAGTCAGCATCAAGCTCTTTTCTCATCTGCATTCTAATGTCAGACAACGCTTCGCAATCAGAAATTGTTGCAATTCGGTACTCCATTAGTCTCCCTCCGCCAAAATTGCGACTGCTAAATTTTTTATTTGATTATAGCATAGTATTGTGAATAAATCCACCTACTTCGACAGTTCTGAATCAGCTTTAGCCCTGTGCTGCGTATCGAATGCGGCACAAGGTTTTTTCGTTTCTGGCGATTTTGGGCGACATATTCGATGCCCTGTACATAAGGCGCACCTTTGCATTTCACGAAATCGGACGATAACCAGCCAAACCGCAAAAGGTCACGCGAAACTGCACACCGGCTACACGATACCGTGAATCGCTGAATGGTGCAATCCATACGCGCAGATGGCAGATACTTTACGAATCCGGCAAGCATTGATTTTTCTCACCTGATTTCACGCCAGCTTTGCCCGAAAATCTCTGCAAATCCGGTTCGTTTGGAAAGTGTTCACAGTTTAATTTGCAAAACCGTCTTGGCAATATTCATCGGAAGTAAATACAAATCTTGACGGTCAGAGGCAGAGAATGTCTACCCCCATTTCTGACTGGATAGGATGGATTTATGTGCGATTTAGGGTTGAAATCCAAGGAATTTTTGTCTGTGGTCGGCACGAAGAGAGGGGTATATGTAAAATATCTTCTCTCGCAAATGCGGCTTATCCTGATGAATAAACGTAGATTTCCCCTTTTATTCTGAACCAACAAGGTGTTGCAGTCTGTATTTTTC
>DKDF01000015.1 GCA_002451755.1 Ruminococcaceae bacterium UBA6855 | reverse complement strand
GAAATCGACCACGCCGCCCTTTTTGAGCTCCCTGCCGAGAAAGATGTTCTCCGCCACGGTCAGATGGCGGCACATATTGAGCTCCTGATGGATAACGGCGATGCCGAGTTCGGACGCCCGGGCGACGGTCGAATACTCCTGCGTTTTGCCGCGTATCTTCACTTCTCCCTCGTCTTTTTGATATATTCCGCCGATTATTTTCATCAGCGTGGATTTTCCCGCTCCGTTTTCGCCGAGCAGCGCATGCACCTCGCCCGCCCGAAGCTCGAAATCAACTTTGTCGAGTGCGACGACTCCGGGAAAGAACTTCGATATTCCCTTCATCTGCACAAGATATTCTTCCATTTTTCTTCCTCCCGTGCGGATCTGAAATCCGCAAATAAGGTAAAGTCGGTGTTTATTGTTGCCTGTGCGAGCGCAATTATTAAAGCGGGCGCAAAATTTTCACAATAATTAAATTGTCATAAATTGAGAGCAAATATAACGACAAAAATATCGATTATGACGCTTTATATACTTGTCTGCCGGCAAAAAGAGTGGTATAATAACTATGTCTGTAAAACCAGCCATACTATTTCCGTCTGGAGGTAAAAATATGTCATACGATGTAGCAATTATCGGTGCAGGCGTCAGCGGCGCAATGGTCGCGAGAGAGCTGAGCCGATATAACATCAAGGTCGCATTGGTTGAAAAATGCAGCGACATGGCGATGGGCACAACGAAGGCCAACAGCGCCATTGTCCACGCAGGCTTCGACGCAATGCCAGGCACCCTCAAAGCGAGACTCAACGTTGAGGGCACTGCCGCAATGCCCGGTCTGTGCGAGACGCTCCATGTCCCGTTCAAGCCCATCGGCTCATATGTTGTCGCTTTCTCGAACGAGGAAGTTGAGACTCTTGAAGAGCTCAAGGCAAGAGGCGAAGAGAACGGAGTTCCCGGACTCGAGATTCTCGACAAAGAGGCTATTCACCGCGAAGAGCCGAACCTCAGCGACGAGGCTGTCGCCGCGCTCTATGCTCCGACCGCCGGAATCGTCTGCCCCTATGAGCTGACGATAGCGACAGTTGAGAACGCAGTCATGAACGGCGTCGAATTCTTCCGCAATTTTGATGTTACGGCTATTGAAAAGAACGCGCAGGGCAACTTTGTCCTCAAGTCCGACGCAGGCGAGATCGAAGCCGAATATGTCGTCAACGCCGCCGGCGTTTTCTGCGACAAGGTTGCTTCTCTCATCGGCGATGATTCAATAACCATTATTCCCCGCAAGGGCGAATATATGCTCATGGACAGAGCAGTCGGCAACAAGGTAAAGCACACTATATTCCAGTGTCCCTCAAAGATGGGCAAGGGTGTTCTCGTCACCCCGACCGTTGACGGCAACCTGCTCGTCGGTCCGAGCGCAGTCGATATAGACGAAAAGGATGACTGCTCGACCACCGCAGACGGCACGAACGGCGTTTTCAAGACCGCTTTGAAATCCGTCCCGTCGCTCTCCACCCGCGACGTCATCACTTCGTTTGCAGGCATCCGCGCCCACAGCACCGGCGACGATTTCATCATCGCCCCCAGCGAGAAGGACGCGAAGTTCATAAATGTTGCCGGCATCGAGTCGCCCGGTCTCTCCTCCGCTCCCGCTATCGGCCTTTATGTCTGCGACATGATTCTGCAGGACAAGGGCGAAGTCAGCGAGAAGGCGGACTTCATCCCCGGCAGACCCGCTCCCGTGCGTTTCCGCCACATGAGCGCGGAAGAGCGCAAGGCACTTGTTGAAAAGAACAGCGCATACGGCAGGGTTATCTGCCGCTGCGAGACTATAACCGAGGGCGAGATTCTCGACGCTATCCACGCGCCCGCAGGCGCCATTGATGTTGACGGCGTAAAGCGCCGCACGAGAGCCGGAATGGGTCGCTGCCAGGGCGGCTTCTGCGGCTCGAAGGTAGTCGAGATACTTGCAAGAGAGCTTGGTCAGGAGCTTGATGAAATCACAAAATGCGGCGGAGAGTCAAAGATCCTCTTCGGCAGGACTAAGTGATCTGCGAATTTTCGCAGCATGAAAGGATGAATACTAATGCTTAAATATGATCTTGCCGTTATCGGCGGAGGCCCCGCAGGCATGGCCGCTGCGCTCAAGGCGCGCGAAAGCGGCGTTGAAAAGATAATCATACTCGAGCGCGCAGAGACTCTCGGCGGTATCCTTGAGCAGTGCATACACACCGGCTTCGGTCTGCACTACTTCGGCGAGGAGCTTTCGGGTCCCGAATACGCCGCGCGTTTCATCGAGCTTGTTGAGGACACCGACATTGTTGTAAAGACAGACACGATGGTGCTCTCCATTTCCGACGACAACGTCGTCACCGCAGTCAACAAAGAGGACGGTCTTATTGAAATCGACGCCACCGCAGTCATTCTTGCAATGGGCTGCCGCGAGCGTCCGAGAGGCGCGCTCAACATCGCGGGCACCCGCTGCGCCGGCGTTCTCTCCGCAGGTACTGCACAGAAATATGTCAACATTGACGGCTATATGCCCGGCAAGGAAGTCGTTATCCTCGGCTCGGGTGATATCGGTCTTATCATGGCGCGCCGCATGACCCTTGAGGGTGCGCACGTCAAGATGGTCTGCGAGCTGATGCCCTATTCGAGCGGACTGACGAGAAACATCGTCCAGTGCCTCAACGACTTCGACATCCCGCTTAAACTCAGCACCACGGTTATCGACATCCACGGCAAGGAGCGCCTTGAGGGCGTCACCATTGCAAAGGTCGACGAGAACCGCCGCCCGATCCCCGGCACTGAGGAATATGTCCCCTGCGACACGCTCATGCTTTCCGTCGGTCTTATCCCCGAGAACGAGCTGAGCAAGAACATGGGCATAGAATTTGACCGCGTCACCGGCGGGCCGATAGTCGATGAATACAGAGAGACCACCCACCCCGGCGTTTTCGCCTGCGGCAACGTGCTGCACGTTCACGATCTTGTTGACTTCGTTACCCTTGAGAGCCAGACGGCCGGCGAGGGCGCAGCGAGATACATAAAGAACGGCGGAAACAAAGAGAAGAAATACGTCAAGACCAGAGGCATCAACGGCGTGCGCTACATCGTGCCGCAGAAGATTGCCCTCGGCGAGGACGAGGATGTCAAGCTCTTCTTCAGAGTCGGCGACGTTCACAAGAATGCCAAGGTCGTTGTCACCTACAACGGCGAGACGCTCATCAGCAAAAAGCGCCCGAGACTCGCTCCCGGCGAGATGGAGAACGTCATCATCAAGAGCGACATGCTCAAGAACTTTGATGAGAACGGCATAATCGAAATTCAGGTGGAGGAATAATCATGGTAAAAGATATTATTTGTGTCGCCTGCCCCATGGGCTGCCAGATCTCCGTTGAGCTCAACGACGACGGAGAGATCCTCAGCGTTACCGGCAACACCTGCAAGCGCGGCGACGCCTACGCGAGAACCGAGTGCACCCACCCCGAGAGAAGCCTGACAACGACTGTCAAGGTCAGCGGCGGCGTTCACCCCGTTGTTCCCGTCAAGTCCGCAAAGGCTGTTCCGAAGGACAAGGTCAAGGACTGCGTCAAGGAGATAGCAAAGCTTGAGATCAAGGCTCCGGTCAAGATCGGCGATGTTGTCTGCGCGAACACACTCGGCACCGGCGTTGATATTGTTGCGACGAACATCTGCCCCGAGGCGTAAAAGGCATAAAAAATAAATCGAGCATCCGCAGAACGAAAACTTCTGCGGATGCTTTTTTTGCGGATGTTTTTTAATTTTTAATGCTGTCAGCTTTTGAAATAGCTTTCAAGGACATCTGACGGATGCTGCCCTCCCGCGAGCTTTTCGAGCACAGCATCGGAATAAATATAGGGCTTTTTCGCCGACTTTTTAGAATCGAGGACAAGTTCATTGCCGCTGATTTCAAAATAATATTTATCCCTGCCGTTGTCGTCACTAAGAATAAGGCGATTGTCCTTTTCTTCGTAAGTGCCGGTCGAGCAGTCACTCATGCCGCTCCTGTACATGGAATAACTGCCGTCTGCGGGCGACAGGACGATTTCGACATAGTCTTTTTGACCGTCGTGCTCGTTCTTGCCGATGTAAGTTATAACATCGGTACGGATGGACTCGGGCATGAAAAGGGCTTTATTTTTTAGGCACTTATCAGTCTTTTCGAAATCCGTAGAATAGCAGAACTCCCGCACGGGGTCGGACTTTTTGGCAAGAAATTCGAGACCGTCTTTTTGTTTTCTGAATGTAAATTTGCTCTGCGAGTCGGAGCTTTTCGCGGTAAGTATCAGATAATCGTCATTCTCTTCGTAAGTGCCGCTCATGGCGGCGGAGAACCGATACGACTGCATAAAATTGAACGTCTTGTCCTTTCTGTTGAGCACAAGGCCCGCATAGTCGTTATCCGACTTGCAGCCGAAGGACGCCACGCCGTTTTCATCGACGGAGGCTCTGACTATATCCGCAGAGCCGTCCGCGCTGTTTCCGGGGAAAAAGTGCGCCAAGAGCGCCGCGCACACGGCAACAACAGCAACAACGCCTATGCAGATAATGCGTTTGACCGAGCTTTTCATACTGCATCTCCTCTCATCAGTGTTACATCCGCAAAGTTATATCAGCAAACAAAAATACCGCAGAGAGCCTGCGGTACTTTAAATTACTCCTCAAACAAATCGAGTATCATCTCTTTCGGGCGCGCTCCGACGGCGCGGTTGACCAGCTCGCCGTCCTCAAACACGAGCAGAGTGGGTATACTCATAACATCGAACTTTGACGCAAGCTCCGGCTCTTCGTCGACATTGACCTTGCCGACTTTTTTGTCGGGATTTTCGGCGGCTATCTCGTCAACTATCGGCGAGACCATGCGGCACGGACCGCACCACGACGCCCAAAAATCGAGCAGGACGGGTTTATCGCTCTGTAACACTTCTTTATCAAAATTATCTTTTGTAACAGTTATAACTGACATTTCGTATCCTTCCTTTCTCTTCACTTTGCCGGATATCCTCCGGCATTATTTAGAATAACAGATTTTCAAAAAATATTCAAGCAAAGTGATGATTCGTTCACACAAGTTTAAAATATTTAGTGTATTATATAGCCTGTGAAAGGTCGATCAATTGACTTTCAATGTGTATTCTGTTAATATCAGTATATAATAAGATCATCTTACGGGAGGTCATAAAATGAGAAATGTTATAAGGATAAACGACGGCTGGCTCTTCACGCTCGACGGGAAGACCGAGACCGTCAATCTGCCGCACACATGGAACGCCTTTGACGGTCAGGACGGCACGAACGGATATCTTCGCACAAAGGCGACATATTCCAAAGAGCTGCCGAAATCGGACAAGAAAACGTTCCTCGAATGCAGAGGCGTCAACTCAAAGGCGGAAGTCAGAGTCAACAACGAGCTTGTCGCAGTCCACGGGGGCGGATATTCTGCGTTCAGAGTCGATATCTCCGACTATATCAGATACGGCTGCCGCGTTGACATAACCGCCGACAACTCGCCGGATGAGTCTGTCTACCCGACGATGGCGGACTTCACATTCTACGGCGGCGTTTATCGCGATGTCAATCTTATCGAAGTCCCGGACTGCAGATTCACCATGAACGACTACGGCTCGGACGGAATATACATCACCCCGCGCCGCGTCGGCGAGGACGGCTGGGAGCTGAGCATAAAGGCGCTTATAGACAACTCCGACTGCTCGCACAAGGCACGCTTCACGCTCATCGACGCCGACGGCAACGAGAAGGCTTCGACAATAGCGGATCTTCGCCCGATAATCAGCGCGAAGCTGCCCGTTGAAGACCCGGTGCTCTGGAACGGCAGAAAGAATCCGTATCTCTACACCGTCAGATGCGAAATTTTTGACAGCACAACGCAAGAAGTCACGGACAACATCGATATCAGAACAGGACTCAGAGAATATCATATTGACAGCCACAAGGGCTTCTTCTTAAACGGCGAACACATCAAGCTCCAGGGCGTCTCCCGCCACCAGGACAGAGAGAACATGGGCAACGCCATAACAGAGAAGCAGCACGCGGAGGACATCAAGATAATCCTCGATGTCGGCGCGAACTCGGTGCGTCTCGCCCACTATCAGCAGAACAGCTATTTCTATGATCTCTGCGATGAGAGCGGACTGCTCGTCTGGGCGGAAGTGCCGGTTATCTCCCGTTTCAGCCCCAAGCGCAACGAAAACGCGGAACAGCAGCTCGTTGAGCTCATCAAGCAGAACTACAACCACCCGTCGATATTCTGCTGGGGCATCGAGAACGAAATTACAATAGCCGGAAGCGCAAGCAAGAAGCTTATAACATTCCTCAAGCATATGCACAAGGTTGCAAGACACCTTGACCCGACGAGATACACGACCTGCGCCCAGCTGACCATGTGTCCGGTGAACTCGCCGCTCAACCACATCACCGATATTCTCGGCTACAACCACTACTACGGCTGGTACATGGGCTCGTGCGACGAGATAAACAACTGGCTCGATGAGTGGCACAGAGAGAACCCCGAGGGCAAGCTCTGCCTTTCGGAATACGGCGCGGAGGGCATCACGAAATACCACTCCGACTCCCCCGTTCAGGGCGACTACAGCGAGGACTACCAAGCTATCTACCATGAGCACTATATCAAATCGATAAACGAGCGCGACTGGCTCTGGGGCTCATATGTCTGGAATATGTTTGACTTCGGCTCCGCATCGAGAAACGAGGGCGGCGTCAGAGGCAGAAACAACAAGGGTCTTGTGACATTCGACCGCAAGACGAAGAAAGACGCGTTCTGGCTCTACAAAGCATACTGGAGCGACAAGAAGTTCGTTCACATCACCGGCGAAAGATATGTCAACAGACCCGCCGGAAAGAGCACGATAAAAGTCTACTCCAACTGCCCGGAGATAACGCTCGAAGTAAACGGCAAGACCTACACGAAGAAAGCGGACAAAGTGTTCGTCTTCGACGATATAGATTTGAAGCTCGGCGAAAATGTTATCAAGGCGCGCGGCGGCAAGGTTCGCCCGTCGCACACGATAACGGTAAACGGCATCGAAAAAGCCACGGACGAATACAAGATGCCCGCGGAATACTCATCGTTCGTGCGCAACTGGTTCGTTGCGGCGGACGGCGAGGGCGACCCGAACAAGCTCTCGATTGAGGACAGCATGGGTGAAGTGCTCAGCAACGGCGAGGTCAACAAGATAATCAAGAACGCCGCCGGAGACTTTGCGGCAAAGGCTGTTTCGAGTCCCCTGCTCAAGCCCATCTACCCGGTGAAGGTCAAGACGATGATCAAGCTTGCCGGAAAGCTCGGCGTTGACGAGAAAATGCTCTCGCTCGCGGGCGGATTCCTGCAGACGATAGACAAAAACTGACAAGACGCAAAAATACCGTTGAAGATAAAACTTCAGCGGTATTTCAGTTTGTCGATAAAACCCGGTTTTGGTGCTTCGCAGGAATCAACGCCCTCCCTCGTGTGAATGGAGGCGGCGCGAAACACCGGAGGGATTGTTTTAAATAAATTGCAAATTTTCAAAATTGCCGAGCATTTTGAGCTTTCATACAACACCCCCTCAGTCACGGCTTCGCCGCGACAGCTCCCCTTACACAGGTGAGCCTTAAGACCGTACAAAAACAACTAACCGCTGAAGATAAAACTTCAGCGGTATTTTTATTTTGTTCAGTTATATTTGTCGGTGTCCTCGTTGAGATCCTCATCGTCGGGATCATCGGGGTCAATCGGCTTTGAGGCTTCGTCATCGGAATCGTCGGGATTCGACTTTCCCTTTCCGGAGACTCCCAGCGCGGTTCCGCAGCAGAGCCCGATGCTTATGCCGAGGCACATCCACATGGGGATATTATCCGTCGCCACGCCCATCATAAGCCCGATTGCAAGACCCAACGCAAGACCTATGCCGACGCTGCCTCCGCTTTTGCCGTCAAATGTTTTCTTGTTTTTGCTCTCTTTCATCAGACGGTCGCCGCCTCTTTTGCCGGAGCTTTTTCGGCTTTTTTCACGGGGAAGATGTTGGTGAAATTGAGCAGGAAGAGCAGGACATATGCCGCCTGCATCGGGATATTCTCAATAATCGCGCTCTTGCCGACAGTCAGCAGAAGGACGAGCATTGTGAGAAGTATCGCGCAGAAAACGATAAGACCGACCAGGAAGCGACCCTTGAGCTCTCTCGCTTTATTTATAAGCAGGAGCACCATGGGAGCGGCGCAGCAGAACGCGAACAGGAGCGCACCCGTCCAATGCGCCATGCAGCGCGGAGAATCGAGATGCATCTCCTCGCCCATCGACGGGCAGTTTATGGTGACATAAATTGCGGCGCTGCCGATCGAGCCGAGGATAACGCCGACGCGGCTGTGATAGCCGAACTTGCGATAGGCATAGAGCGTGTTGCTGAACACGGTTGCCGAAGCGATAACGCCCCAGCCTCTGAAATGCCACGGGAAGTCGAGACCTATCATGCTCGCGGTGATAAACTTCACCTTTTCGATGAAAGGCTGATCGCCGAAGAAGCCGTACCATGTGACATAGATGCAGCCGAAAATAACGCCGAAGAGGCAGAATATTTTCAGCGCCTTGCCGGGCTCCTTGCCATAGAGCAGAACTCTTATGTAGACGATGAACATTGCAAGGCAGATGCAGGAGACTATGACCCAGATGGGATAGAGCCACTCATGCCCCATCATACCGCTGATGTTGGCATGGGTGATGCCGTCGACGGTACGCTCCTCTACCGTTGCGTAGTTGACGAGCACTATCTTGCGCATGAATGCTATCATCCACACCGCATAGGCGGCAATGATAGCGATCCACATCGCGGCATAAGACTTAAAGCTCGCCGGTTTCTTTACTTTTGAAGCTTTGGACATTGTTACACTCCTTGTTACCCTGCAACATCTAAAAGTTTACATCCGGTTGCAAGTATGATTGTGTTAAACAAGGATGAAAACGCAGGCAGGCTGCCGCCTGTCAAGTTTGAAGACGCAGTTAAACGCAATCAAACGACGCAAGGCTTGTAAAGTTTTAGGTGTTGCAGGGTACTGATGAATTTTTATCGTTTTAATTATAACTGCTTGGGGGAATGTTTGTCAACAGTTTATTCCCTGTCCATAATATAAGATACTTCTTTATAGGGTTTGCCGTCTTTGAAATAAATTCGCGGGACGCGGCGGGCAACGCCGCAGACGAACTCATAGTTGAAGCTCGCCGACATATCGCCTATCTCCTCGGCGCTTATCGTGCAGCCGTTGTCGCTGCCCATGAGAATAACTTCGTCCTCGATATTCAGCTCGCCCTCGATATCGGTCACATCTATCATGAACTGATCCATGCACACTCTGCCGATTATCGGCGCGAACTGACCGTTGACTATCACCCTGCCCTTTGAAGAGAGGGCGCGCGGATAACCGTCGGCATAGCCCACGGGGATGGTGGCGATGCGGGTCTCCCTGTGAGTCACAAAAGTGTGTCCGTAGCTGACTCCGCAGCCGGCAGGGACGGTTTTGAGATTGACTATCTTTGTGCGAAGCTCCATTGCAGGGATAAGATCAACGCTCGATTTGTCTACCTCTTCCGAGGGATAGAGTCCGTAGAGCGAGATTCCGAAGCGCACCATATCATAGTGCTTTTCGAGCTCTTCGACTGCCGCCGAGTTGCTCAGATGCTTTATCGGTATGTTTATACCGGCCTTTTCGAGCTTATCTATAAACAGATCGAAGCGCTCCGACTGGAGAAATGCCGTTGTTTTCACAAGCTCGTCGGCGCGGGCGTAGTGGCTGAAAATACCCTCAAGAACGAGATTCGGGAGCTTGACTATCTTCTTTATCTGCTCGACGCTCTCGTCATTGTCCTGGAATCCGACGCGCGACATACCCGTATCAAGTCCGATATGGAACTTCACTTTCTTGCCGAGGGCGACCGCCCTATCCGACAGGCGCTTTGCCATATCATAGGTATAGATATTCTGCGTTATATCATAGTTTATCAGCAAATCGTCCTGCGAGGGCGAAGTATAGCCGAGAATGAGAATCGGCTTTTTTATACCCGCGCGGCGAAGCTCGACCGCCTCTTCAATGACGGCGACGCCGAAATAATCAACCTCGCTCTCAAGCTGATGCGCAAGCTCAACCGCACCGTGACCGTAGCCGTCCGCTTTGATAACCGCGAGGACTTTTGTACCCTCGGGTATGCGGCGTTTGCACTCGCCGAGATTGTGAAGAATCGCGTCTATATCTATCCTTGCATATATACGATGATACTGCATCGTTATCGCTTCCTTTGTCAGATTATTTGGGCAAGCGGGGCGGTCTCAATACCGTTTGCGTTGAGTTCCGCTTTTATACGCTTTGCAAATTCGACCGCTTTGACTCCGTCGCCGTGAAGGCATATCGAATCGGGCTTGAGTTCGATTATTTTGCCGTTTATCGACTCGACCGTACCGTTTTTGACCATACCGATAACGCGGCTGACCGCCTCGTCTTCATCGGTTATGACTGCGCCCGGCTTGCCTCTTGCGACGAGAGACCCGTCATCCTCATAGGCTCTGTCGGCAAAGACCTCGCTCGCGGCTCTGAGTCCGATTTTTTTCGCCTCGCTCATCATCTTGCTGCCCGAGAGGCAGAGGAGAATAAGCTCAGGGTCGATTTCATAAACAGCCTCGCAAATGGCGGCGGCAAGAGTCTCGTCCTTGCCAGCCATATTATAGAGCGCGCCGTGGGGCTTGACATGGGCAAGGCGGCAGCCGGCAGCCTTGCAGAATGCGGAGAGCGCACCTATCTGGTACTGGACGAACGCCTTTGCCTCGGCGGGCGAGACATTCATATTTCTTCTGCCGAATCCAACGAGATCGGGAAAGCCCGGATGCGCGCCGACCGCGACGCCGTTATCGCGCGCGAGGGCGACGGTCTTCTGCATCACGAGCGGATCGGACGCATGGAAACCGCAGGCTATGTTGGCGGACGAAATATATTTTATGACCTCATCGTCGAGCCCCAGCTTATAGTTGCCGAAGCTCTCGCCGAGATCGCAGTTAAGATCTATTTTATGCATATCTGTGCCCCCTGTCAATATTTAAGCTCGACATTTTTGACATCGGTTATGAGCATATGCCCGGGCGAATGGGTTATCGCTATGGGAGGCTTCGTGCTCATAAGAGCCGACTGCGGAGTGACGCCGCACGGCCAGAATACAGGCACTTCGCCGGGATTTATAGTAACCGAATCGCCGAAATCGGGCTTTGAGATATCTTTGATACCGATAACGGACGGGTCACCGATATGAATCGGAGCGCCGTGGACTTTCGGCATGGCGGCTGTCGCCGCGACGGCGGTAACTATCTTGTCATAGGGCAGCGGGCGCATGCTGACGACCATTTTTCCGTGGAAAATTCCGGCGGGCTCGCACTCGATATTTGTAAGATACATCGGAACATTCCTGCCCTCTTCGATATGCCTTATCGGCACGTTTGCGGCTATCAGTTCCGACTCGAAAGAGAAGCTGCACCCGATAAGAAAGCTCACAAAATCATCGCGCCAAAGATGCTCGACGCTCGTATATTCGCCGGTCATAACGCCGTTTTCATAGACCCTGTATTTTGGGATATCGTTTGCGATATCCGCGCCGGGGGCTATTTTTTTCAAAAAGCGCGAGCCGACATCGCTGACTTCGAGTATCGGGCACGGGCGCGGGTTGCGCTGGGCGAAAAGCAGGAAGTCATAGGCGAGGTCCCTTGGCAGAACGCAGAGGTTCGCCTGAGCATAGCCCGCACACATTCCCGAAGTGTTGCAGGTTATTTTGCCCTCTCTTATAAGCTGTCTTACATCGCGCGGACTCATCGAAGAATAGTCCATTTTATCTGCCTCCAATCAGGAGCCGGATATAGAGGTATCCGCTCTGAGAATCTTATACTGTAGTTTTTTGAGAACCTTATTGTCTTGTTTTATACGCTTGACGGCATATTGAAGATCGACCTTTTCAAAGCGCAGGCTGCCGCCCGGACGAAGCTGAGCGAGCAGGGGCAAATCAGAGGTAATGACCGTGGCTATCTTTGCATAGCCGCCGGTAGTCTGTCTGTCCGCCATCATGATTATCGGCTTGCCGGAGGACGGAATCTGAACCGAGCCTGCGACGATGCCGTCCGAAATAATATCGACGCCGCCAACGCTCTCGACCGGCGTGCCGTCGAGCTTTATGCCCATTCTGTCGGAGTCGCCGGTGACGGAATAAGTTTCGGAATAAAAAATATTTTTGCCCTTGTCGGAGAAGTAATCATCCTGCGGGCCGGGTATGACATGGACGGCGACTGTGCCGTCTTTTTGCTTCTCTGGTTCGAAAACGCGGGCAGTCATACCGTAAAGATCACTCTGCGGATATCTGAGCGGCAGAACATCGCCGGATTTCAGCTTTCTGCCCTCGAAGCCGCCGACTTTGCATTTAAGATTCGTTGACATGCTGCCCATAACGGGCGCGATATCAAAGCCGCCCGCCACGGCGAGATAGCCGCGAAGTCCGCTCTTGGCGCTCCCGCAATCGAGCACATCGCCTTTTTTGATGCGCACGGCGCAGTTCATCGGAAGCTCGGTGACTTCACCCGTCTCGGAATCGGTCACGGTGGGAGCAAACTCGGCTCCGGTTATCGCAATCACATTGTCCTCGTCAAAATAAGCCTTGACACCGAGCAGGGTCATTTCGAGCACGCCGTCCGACTCGCTGTTGTCGAGCAGGATATTGGCGGCTCTGGCGGCAAGCTGATCCATTGCGCCGCCCTGCTGAAATCCCGACGCCATATAGCCGCGGCGGCCGAGATCCTGAACGATGGTGAGCATACCGGGAGAGATTATATGCATACTCATATCATTTCCCCTCCCCGGTCGTTATTCTGCACTCGTATTCGTTGCGGCTGACGAGCTCCTCGATACGGTGATACTCCTGCTCATCGACGGCGAAGAAGCGTATATAGTCGCCTGCGCGATAGAGTATCGGCTCCGCGCGGTTCGGGTCATAGGGCTTCACAGGCGTTCTGCCGATAAGCTGCCAGCCGCCCGGCGACGCGAGCGGATATATTCCGGTCTGCTCGCCGCCTATGCCGACGGAGCCCGCGGGAATACTCGTTCGCGGGTTTGACAGGCGCGGAGTGTGCAGGCGTTTGTCCATATCGCCGAGATAGGCAAATCCGGGCAGGAATCCGAGCATGAAGATAAGATAATCTCTGCCCGTGTGTATGTCTATGACCTCCTGCTCAGTGAGTCCGGCATGGGACGCGACAAAGGCTATATCCTCGCCGAATTCGCCGCCGTAGCAGACGGGAATATTGAACACTCTCTTCTCCCCGCCCGACACCTGATCGAGCGATTTTATCCGCTTCTTGAGCTTCTTTATCAAAGCCTCGCAGCCCGTCTGCAAGGGATCGTAGCAGACGAGCAGGGAGCGGAACGTAGGAATACATTCCGTCACCCCGCGTATCGGCTTACGGGACAGCGA
The DNA here is from genome assembly GCA_002451755.1 of Ruminococcaceae bacterium UBA6855. Lineage (GTDB taxonomy): Bacteria > Bacillota > Clostridia > Oscillospirales > Acutalibacteraceae > CAG-177. The sequence continues at coordinate 5,784 of DKDF01000015.1, read as the reverse complement.
GTCAGACAGGCCGCGTATTTTTTTGTTTATCTCGGGGTCTATAGTCCTGCCGAATTCAACATTGACCGCCGAATCTCCGGCCGGAAGAAACAGCGTTTCGTTCATAGCTTTTTACCCCTTTTTGGTTATTCGCCGAAAAAGCCCTTGTCAATGACCTTTTCGAACCATGTCTTGCAGGTATCCTCAAGTCTCAGCGCGTAGCTGACGCACTCGCGCATGAGGTTGACTATCGTCATGTTCATGCTCTTGCCGAAGCCGTCGATAGCCGGGATGCACCAACCGTACATATCGATCATGCCGTTGCGAGCGGCGGCGGTTATCGCCTCGCCCTCGAGCTCGGCGGTGTGCATGATATCAATATCCTTTTTGAGATAAGCTATCGCCGCTATCATCGCGTAACAGCCCCAATCGGAAACGGTCGCGGTGATTATATTGTCGGTGATGCTCCGAACGGCTATTCCGCCGCCGCATCCGCAGCGGCACTCGCCCTCGTTGGCATAGGGAATATGCTTATGCAGATGGGGCGCGATAGTGCCCATGCCTATCTCGTTGCCGAGGTCGCCAATCGCGATATTGAGCACGCCCATAGCGCGAAGCTTATCGAAAAGGATATCCATTTTTGCCTCAAGGTCGGTCACATCAAGCCCGGTGGCGTTATGATACTTGCCGATTTTATTTTCGCCGGGCGCCTCGATGCTGATAACGGCGGCGGGCTTGCCGTGGGAGATTATCTCATCGGCGCAGCTCTCTGCCTTTGACTTATCTTTTGTAAAGGGCACAACGGCCATGGATATCGGATATTTTTTCAGCTCGTCTATCGACTCATAGAGATGAAGTCCGACAACTGCCGCCATAGCTTTGACGGCGGGGACATTCTCCTCCTGGCAGACGATAACGGGCTTCGCTCCGAACGCGATAACGAGCGAACGCGCGAGCAGGACGGAGCTGATAACGCCGTCCGTCTCAGCGCTGCCGAACGGAGGCAGGACAAAGCCGGTCATTATATAGACGAGGTCATCCTGCTTGAGAGTGTCGCAGAGTTTCCCCGCCGCGTTCATGCAGAGGGGACCGCCCGTGTATTCGCGCGAAGCGGGATAGAGGATATGACACACGCCGTATCCTCTGGGGTCGATGTTGGAGATGTTATCGAGGCTGTCGCCTAAATTGAGAAGAGTGAGCTCTTTTTGCGTCATACCGCTCCCCTCCCTCAGACAGTTGTAGCGTCGATAAACTCTTTGACGAGATATTTCTGGAGGGTATCGATAAGCTCGGGTGCTTTGCCGCCGACGGGCTTGCCGTCTATCTCATTTGCGACAAGGCAGAACGAACCGGACGAAGAGACAATGACTTCATCGGCATCCATAAGCTCGGCGACGGTGAACGGAGTCTCGTCAACCGGGATATTGTTCGCCTTGCACGCTCTGATAAGATGCGCACGGGCGATACCGGGCAGGATATAATGATCGGTCGGATGGGTCTTGAACACGCCGTCCTTTATGATATGTACGTTGCTGTGAGCGCACTCGGTGACTCTGTCGCCGCGATGGAAAACGCTCTCGTCGCAGCCTGCCTCGGTGGTCTTCTGAGCCGCCATGACGCTCGGAATAAGATTAAGAGTTTTTATATTGCAGTGAAGGAATCTCGTATCTTCGAGGGTTATGAGCTTTATGCGGCGGGAAAGATCCTGAACCTCGGCGGGCTTTATAGTGACCCAGATGTTCGCCTTGCCCTCTTTGGGGAACGCATGGTTGCGGATACCGGTGCCGCGGGTCGCCTGCCAATAGACAAAGTTGTTGCCGGAATCGACCTTGCTGACCATATCGTTGAGAATGTCTTTCATCTCGTCCTTTGTGCAGGGAAGCTCGATGCGGAGCAGTCCCGCGCTGTTGAAGAAACGGTCGATGTGCTCGTCAAGAGCGAAGATGACGCCGTTGCGGCTGTAAGTCGCGTCATAGACGCCGTCGCCGAAATAGCACACTCTGTCGTTCATGGGAACCATCATTTCTTCAAGAGGACCGAATTTGCCGTTGTAATACCCCAGATTTTCCATTTATATATCATTCCTTTCCCTGCAAAAAATGCAGGATATAATCAACAATTATTCAAAAATCCGCATCGGGCAAAGGCGCAAAATCAAAGCCTGTTTTCCCGCGATTTTCAGCATATTCATTATACACACTATTAAATATAAATGTAAATAGTACCATTTAGATTCAATATTTTTTGTGGAAAAGCGGAGTTTTTATGAAAATTTTTCGGAAATTTGCCAGAGAGCAGAGATAAAAATTCTGAAATGCAACAGAAATCAAAAAAGCGTCCCGCAAGCGGGACGCCCTGTTTATTTTTGATATATCAGCGTGTTATTTATTTTCCGCCGAGCGGTCGCGCGCGTCCTCACTGACGGAGAGCGCATTCGCCAAAATGACCGACGCGACGCCGCCGACTGCAGAAAATGTCAGAATATCGCCGTCGAGCGCGGAGAGAATCAGAATAACAACAGAAGTGAACATATAGACTGCGCAGCCTGCCGAGCGGAAAACTTTTGAAAGATTTCCGAGGATAAACGCGAGCAGCTTCAGGAAAATGAACGCCGCGGGCAGGATATAGACAATAAAGCCGAGAATGCCGTAGTTGAGCGCGACGGTTATGGGATCGGAATGGACTTTTGCCGCGGTCTTTATCGAATCCGTCTGATCGAACAGCGCGGCGAATTTCAAGCCGAAGAGCTTTGTCTGAACATCGCCCTCGCCGAACATTTTTGAATAATAAACCGTTCTGTCGATATTTATGGCGCCTGCATTCGGGAGCGCGGGGCTTCTGAGCGAACCGAAGCCTATCGCAGCGGCGGGAGCGTTGTTCTCCTGAGCTGCCGTGCCGGGTTCCTCCGTATCGGGCGGAGCGGTGGGTTCCGGTTTCGTCTCAACGGGAGGCATCGTGCTCTCCTCCGGACGGGTGACGCGGTTGCTGATATCTGTAAGGAAGCTCTCGATATCGGATCTGTCCGGTATCGTGGGCTTCGTCTGCCACCATCTTGTGGTCTCGGTGCTTATCTCCGTTGTCTCTTCGGATGTATCATCGGTGCTGTCACCGGCAGGTTCTTTTGTGGATTCGCCTGCCGTAGAAGCCGAGCTTTTTTCGGTGGTCTTATCGCCCTTTGTTGTATCGTCGTCTTTTTTGTCGCTGCCGGGCACATAGCCGGAGTCAAGATTCGGGACATAATCGCCGCCGTCGTCCTCGTCCTCATCGCCGAATATCGGGTCGTCACCGTTCGGGTTGACGGTCGGCGTCTGCTGACCGTTATATGTATAGAACATACCCTTGAAGCTGAACGTGCCGTCGAAGCTGCTCTTCACGGGAGATATCGGCAGGAGTGCGAGAATGAGCACACAGAAAAGTGCGCTCGAAAGGAACGCGCGCATCATGGGCGGACGGTTCTCTTTTCTGCCGTCCCGCCAGGATGAAAATGTCCACATAAAGAGGATAGCCGAGAATATGACGGAGACGAAGAGCACGGGCTTTGAATTCGAGAGCACTGCGCCGACGAGGAGCAGGATAATGCCTGCCGCCGGGACTATCCACGAGAGCGCCGCATCGGCGGGCTTTGTGCTCTCCGCTTTCTTTCTGCCGAGATGGGAGACGAAGAAAACGAGAGCGGTCGGGATAAGCAGAGCGAGCGCCACGGCGAACGAGGTCGAATAATGGAACATGCCCTTCTTCGAAAGATAATTTATAACGAGCGTCAGAGCGTATACAAGCGCCGTCGCCGCTATAACGGCGGGGTGAACCCTGCGTCCGACGGTCTGCGCGGTCTCGAATATGAGCAGGAACATGAACGCAAAGAAGAAAGTATCCGCCATGAGTCCGAGCATATAGAGGAACGCGACATGGTCGCCGCGGGTCGCGCTCATAAGGCACATCAGCGCGATATATGCGGCGGCGATACCGTTATAGACTTTGAACAGAGTGCTGTATTTGCCCTTGTAGAAGCCGAGGGTGAACACAGTCACGGCGACGATAATAATCGCCCTGACGGCACCCGAGACGCTGATATAATTCGCCTTGCCGAGATTGATAACAATAGACGAAAGTATATCGAGCAGCGGCTGAATGACGACCAGCGCGCAGGTCACGATATAGAGCACTGCGCTCTTTTCGCTGTTTGCACTTTTGACAGTTTTCTGATTATTCATAATTCACTGTCCTTCCGAAAAAATCATTTTTATTTTCTATATTAATTATACCACAAACCGCAAAAAATATCAATCCGGGTCAGAGCGTGGTGACTTCCATGCCGCGGCTCTCCTTGAACTCGACAAAGTCGTCGTAGTTGCCCGAATGATCGATAACGCCGTCGTCGCAGATCTCGATTATTCTGTTGGCGACGGTGTTGACTATCTCATAGTCGTGCGAGCAGAACAGCACGTTGCCCTTGAAATCCGAGAGTCCGTTGTTGACGGCGGTTATGGACTCGAGGTCGAGGTGGTTCGTCGGCTGATCGAGAATAAGCACATTCGAGCCGAATAGCATCATGCGCGAGAGCATACATCTGACCTTTTCGCCGCCGGAGAGGACATTGACGGGCTTCAAAACAGCGTCGCCCGAGAACAGCATTCTGCCGAGGAAGCCACGGATATAAGTCTCGGTCTGATCCTTTGAATACTGGCGCATCCAATCGATAAGATTGAGATCGGTATTGAAGAACGCGGAGTTGTCCGCCGGGAAATAGGAGCGCGAGGTGCTAAGTCCCCACTTGAAGCTGCCGCTGTCGGGGGTCTCCTCCTCCATGAGAATTTTGAAGAGCATAGTTATCGCCTGCTCGCTTTTTCCGACAAAGGCTATTTTGTCGTTCTTGCGGACGGTAAAGCTGACATTGTTGAGCAGCTTCACTCCGTCAACCTCCTTGGTCAGCCCCTCGACCGTAAGAATATCCTTGCCGACCTCTCTGTCCATATCGAAGCCGACAAACGGATAGCGGCGGCTCGACGCGGGGAGCTCTTCGATAGTGAGCTTATCGAGCAGCTTCTTTCTCGAAGTCGCCTGACGGGACTTCGATTTGTTTGCGGAGAATCTTGCGATGAAAGCCTGAAGCTCTTTTGCCTTTTCTTCGTTTTTCTTGTTCTGCTGTTTTATGAGCTTCTGAATGAGCTGGCTCGACTCATACCAGAACTCGTAGTTGCCGACATACATCTTTATCTCGGAATAATCGATATCGACTATTCGCGTGCAGACATTATTGAGGAAATGGCGGTCATGCGAAACAACTATGACCGTTCCGAAATACTCGCTCAAAAAATCCTCGAGCCACTTGACGGCGGCTATATCGAGGTCGTTCGTAGGCTCGTCGAGCAGAATTATATCGGGGTTGCCGAAAAGCGCCTGTGCAAGCAGGACTTTGACCTTCTGCGAACCGGAGAGCGACGCCATCTGCTCATAGAGCAGGCTCTCTTCAAGACCGAGACCCTGAATGAGCTTTGACGCGTCCGACTCCGCCTCCCAGCCGTCGAGCTCGGCGAACTCCTCTTCGAGCACTGCGGCGCGCATTCCGTCCTCCTCGCTGAAGTCCGGCTTTTCATAGAGCGCGTCCTTTTCTTTCATTATATCATAGAGGCGGCGATTGCCCATAATAACGGTGTCGAGCACGGTGTATTCGTCAAAAGCGTAGTGATCCTGACGGAGCACGGACATTCTGACGGTCGGCGGGATTATGACCGAGCCGTGCGAGGGCTCGAGCTCACCGCAGAGTATTTTCAGAAATGTTGATTTGCCCGCGCCGTTTGCGCCGAT
>DKDF01000017.1 GCA_002451755.1 Ruminococcaceae bacterium UBA6855 | reverse complement strand
AAGAACACCTACGGCACCGGCTGCTTCCTGCTGATGAACACAGGCGAAAAGCGCGTCAAATCGAAGAACAACCTGCTCACGGGCGTCGCCTGGGGCATCGGCGACAAGGACGAATACGCCATTGAGGGCTCTGCGTTCAACGCAGGCTCGGTCATAAAATGGCTTCGCGACGAGCTGCATATGATAGACAACGCAAAGCGCTGCGATGAGCTCGCCGAGAGCGTGCCCGACGCAAACGGCATATATTTCGTCCCCGCGTTCACGGGACTCGGCGCGCCTTACTGGGATATGTACGCGCGCGGCTGCATAGTCGGACTCACGCGCGGAGTCAACCGCGCTCATATCGCGAGAAGCGTACTTGAGGCTATTGCCTATCAGATGACCGATCTTCTCGAGGCGATGGAGGACGATTCCGGAATAACATTCACCGAGCTTCGCGTCGACGGCGGCGCGAGCGTCAGCGATATCCTGCTTCAGATCCAGTCGGATATGATACGCACGATAGTTGACAGACCCAAGACCGTTGAGACGACCGCCCTTGGCGCGGCATACCTTGCGGGTCTTGCCGTCGGCTACTGGAAGGACAGGGACGAGATCGCGCAGAACCGCGAGATCGAGAAGATTTTCACTCCCCAGATGGAGAAGTCGCACCGCGACGAGCTCTACAAGGGCTGGAAGCGTGCAGTCGAGCGTTCGCGCGACTGGGCGAAGGACTGATATTATCTGGCCGCCGACCGGTTTTCTGATTGGCGGCCGTAAAAATAACCGGGTATTCTCGAACACGAAAGGAAAACGAAAATGGATTATCTGAGCGAATCACTCAAACTGCACTATAAACTGCGCGGCAAGCTGGAGATACAGCCGAGAGCCGGGGTCAGCAACAAGGACGAGCTGTCTCTTGCCTACACTCCCGGAGTCGCGGCGGCGTGCCTCGAGATAAAGGACGATGTCAGCAAGAGCTATGACCTGACCCGCCGCTGGAACACCGTCGCCGTCGTCACGGACGGCACCGCGGTGCTCGGTCTCGGGGATATAGGTCCCGAGGCGGGCATGCCCGTCATGGAGGGCAAATGCGTGCTCTTCAAGGCGTTCGGCGGAGTCGACGCGATCCCGCTTTGCGTGCGTTCAAAGGATGTTGACGATATTGTAAACACCGTCGCCCTGCTCGCAGGTTCGTTCGGCGGAGTGAATCTTGAGGATATCGCGGCTCCGCGCTGTTTTGAGATAGAGCGCAAGCTCAAGGAGCGCACGGATATACCGATTTTCCACGACGATCAGCACGGCACTGCGGTCGTCTGCCTTGCGGCGGTTGTCAATGCATTAAAGATAGTCAAAAAGCAGCTCTCCGACTGCACCGTTGTTTTCAGCGGCTCGGGCGCTGCGGGCGTTGCAATAGCGAGACTCTTCGACTCCATGGGCGCCGGCGAGATAATCATGTGCGACCGCAAGGGCATAATCTGCGAGGGCGGCGATCTGACCCCCGCAAAGGCTGAAATCGCCGCGTTCACAAACAAAAATCACCGCACCGGCACGCTTGCCGACGCGATGAAGGGCGCTGATATATTTGTCGGCGTCTCCGCTCCCGGAATTGTTACAGAGGAGATGGCGGCGTCGATGGCTGAAAATGCAATAATCATGGCTATGGCTAACCCCGTGCCCGAGATAATGCCCGACCTTGCAAAGGCGGCAGGCGCGGCGGTAGTCGGCACGGGCAGAAGCGACTTCCCGAACCAGATAAACAACGTTCTCGCGTTCCCCGGAATTTTTCGCGGCGCGCTCGATGTCCGCGCGAGCGACATTAACGAGGAGATGAAGATAGCCGCCGCCAAGGCGATAGCTTCGCTCGTCAGCGACGAAGAGCTGACCCCCGATTATATCCTGCCCGCGGCGTTCGATGAGCGCGTAGGCAAGGCGGTCGCCGATGCAGTTGCGCAGGCGGCGAGGGACAGCGGCGTTGCGAGAATATAATTAAAATTTCGTGGTGTAGCCGCCGTCGAGCTTTATTCCGCTTTTTTCGCAGCGGGATTCAACGAAGCCCTGCGTTTGGTCGATGACTGTTCTGAAGCTCATCGGCATTTTAACGGGAGCGCGGCGCGGCGAGTGGCTGCCCTGCGTTATCAGCTCGCTTTCGATGCAGTCGAGAATATGCAGATAGGCGGGGTCATTGAGAATATCGGCGTTTGGCACCCAATCGCTCGGGAGATTGCCCTTGGCGGTCTCCGCGATTATGATTCGGTACATCATGAGGCTGTATATCCTGTGCAGGGAGTCGACGGTTGAGTCTTTGTTCTCCTGTGGGAAAGTCAGAAATTTGCGCAGCTTTCCTGCGACGCGGAATATAGTTAATGTGTTGAGCTCCGAGTCGGAGGGCAGGTCGCCTTTGATGCCGAACGCGCCTTCGAATCCGCGCTTCGATTCGCTCAGCCCCAGCAGGTAGTCCGTGGTGACATTGTAGTAATCCGCCGCGCGGCAGAGAAAATCGAGCCCGCATTCGCGTATGCCGTTTTCGTAGTGGGAGAGCAGTGCCTGCGAGACCCCGAGTCCTGCGGCGGCTTCCTTTTGGCTCAGACCCTTTTCTTTTCTGAGCGAAGACAGGCGCGCGGTTATATTTGTTGCCATAACGATACCTCTTTTGTTTATACAGTCTGTATAATCATTATATCAGAGATTCAAGAATTTTCAATCATACAGTTCAACAAAATACTCAGCGTATTTTTGGAGGAAACATGAAAAGCTATATAGTCTATATCATAAGAAGCGGCGCGACAAAGGAGGAGACCGAGGGGAAATATATCGGTCACACCGATGTTGAGCTCAGCGAAGAGGGCAGAAAGCAGCTCGAGAATATGCGCTCGGAGCTTGTCTATCCGCCCGTCGGCGCGGTCATATCGAGTCCGCTCAAGCGCTGCACCGACACCGCGGCGATACTCTATCCCGACAATAAGTGCATTACTATAGATTCGCTCATAGAATGCAACTTCGGCGAGTTTGAGGGCAAGGATGCGGAGGAGCTCAAGGACTATCCGATGTTCCCGCGCTGGCTTGCCGGCGAGCAGGGCGTTGAGCCGCCGTTCGGCGAGAGCAACGAGGCGTTCGCAAAGCGCGTGTGCGAGGGATTCATAAAAATAATCGACGGTCTGATAAAGACCGGGACCGACCGCGCGGCGATAGTCACCCACGGCGGCGTGATGATGGCACTGCTCACAAACTTCGGTCTGCCCCAGCTGCCGATGCACGAGTGGATAGCCCCGAACGGCTGCGGCTACACTCTGCGCATAACCCCGTCGCTGTGGATGCGCGGGCACAAGCTGGAGGTCGTCTATGAGTTCCCGTATGAGAAGAATGACGAGGACGGCGAAGAAGAATAAATTTTGACGGGAGGCGGCAATATGCAGTACAGAACCATAAGAGCGGCGGCGAGCGCCGAGTTCGTTGAAAAGCGTTCGCGGTTCATCGGCTATATATCGCCCGTCACGACTCAGCAGGACGCGGTAGCGTTCATCGATTCGATAAAGTCGAAGCACTGGGACGCGACGCACAATGTCCCGGCATATATAATCAGAGAAGGCAGCATCTGCCGCTTTTCGGATGACGGCGAGCCGCAGGGGACGGCGGGAATGCCGGCGCTCAATGTCCTGCAAAAAGAGGAGCTGACCGACTGCGTTCTGGTTGTCACCCGATATTTCGGCGGAATACTTTTAGGCGGCGGGGGACTCGTCAGAGCCTATTCGCACGCGGCGAAAATTGCAGTCGATGCGGGCGGAATAGTGACCCGCGCGGAGTGCAGCATAGTGAAAATCCGCTGCGATTACACATTTTACGGGCGGCTTGCCTCGCTCATCCCGGAGCAGGGCGGCATAGTCGAAGACACGGCGTTCGAGGACGCGGTGACAGTAAAAATGAGAATACCGCAGGAGCTTGAACCCGCGTTTGAAGCGCGGCTTGTCGATCTGAGCAACGGCACCTGCCGCGGCGAGATTATAGACACGGTTTTTGCGGACATAGATTGAGGATAAGTATGAATATGCTTTTTCAGAGTGATTCGATAACGGACGGCATCCACCCGACGAAGAGCGGGCACGCGCCGATAGCGCGCGAGTGGATAAAAGCATTCAAGGCGATGTTTGAATAAAAATCCCAACCAAACAAAAAATCCTCCGTATGGATCCATACGGAGGATAACTTTTTGCTTTGATTATTTCTCGGCGGCTGCGGCGGTTCTTCTTGCCTGGAGCGCGTCGGATATCTCCTGCTTCTTTTTGCCGACGATATCGTATTTGAATATCGGGATAGCGGAGAGCAGCGAGAGAATGCCGGGAACAACGGCGTAGGCGAAGAACACGATGTCCTTTGTCTTTGTCGCGAATCCGGCGGCGGTGCCTGCGGCAATTTCGCGCACGGTGTCCGAATAGCCGGAGACCTGAACGAACACAAGCCCGAGTGCCGTGCCGAGCGCAAGGCATATTTTAATAGTTAGCGTGAGCACCGAATATGCTGTGCCCTCCATGCGCTTGCCGGTCTCGTACTCGTAGTAGTCAACGCAGTCGGCGGTCATTATCATGGGCATGAGGTTGACGGACGCGAACTGGAGACCCATGAGGAACAGCGAGAAGTAGAAGAGAACGGTGAGCACCATGTTGTCGGGGTTCGTGAACCAGAAGTGGGCTATCACAAACGAGAGCACGGATGCGATGAAGCCGTAGACCGAAAGTCCGATAAAGACCTTTTTCTCGTCGAGCTTCTTTATAAGGAACGGGCAGGCCGCCATGCTTATCATCGTGCCTATCGCGGTCGAAATGCCGAGGACTGCAACGAGGTTCTGCGAGCCGAGAAGAATGTTTGCCGCCTGAACCTGAATGCCCATTGCCATCTGGCGTCCGAAGCCGAGAAAATACGAGATTATGACGAGCATGAACGGCTTATTCGATTTGAGCGCGCCCATCATGTCCTTGAAAGATATCTTGTCGCCCGCGGTGTAGGGCACGCGCTCTTTGTTGAGAAGCGGGATGAGTCCGAACAGCACGCAGCCGAAAACGGCGGTGAGCACGGCGGTGAACAGATACTCGTTCGCTATCATGGGCAGGTCGGTCTCGCCGCTCTTGACGAGCACCTTGGAGCCGCCCGGGATTATAAGGCAGGCGATGGGCACTATCACGACGCAGGCGGAGAAGCCTATCTGCTTGAATGTGTTCGAGATGGAGACGACATTCGTGCGCTCCGTCGGGTCGGGAGTGAGGACGGATGCAATGCCCTGCGAGGGCACGTCGCCGAGGGTCATCGCGAAGCTCCAGAGGAGATAGGTCGCGAAGATCCATATGTAAGTTGCCGCTTTGTTCGTCTTGAACGGCACGTCGATGAACACGACTGCGGACATGACGAGCAGAGGCAGGATCGACTTTGCGATCATCGATTTGAACTTGCCGTTTTTGCTCTTCGAGCGGTCAATCATGTTGCCGACGAACGGATCGAAAACTGCGGAGAGAATCTTCGCCACAAGCACGAGAATACCGACAACTGCGATATCCGCGCCGAGAATCGAAGCGTCAAACTCCGCCTGATATGAATTCAGGAGTCCGACTATCGCCTGGAAGCCGAAAAGCCCGAGCGAATAGGCGGCGATTTCCTTGAAGTTCATATACTTTCCTTTTGATGAACTCATTGTTATTCCCCTTTCAGCAAGCCCCGAATCGTTCTTTGCCGCAGGTTCAAGGCTTTACTGTACTAAATTGATTTTATTATAAACTGTGAATTTGCCCGTGTCAATATGGATGCTGTAATTTTTGCCGACATATTCGGCTTTTCTGTTGCGCGTCGGTGCGCCGTTCGGCTTGACACTTGTATCTATTAAATGTATAATTTACCATGAGTTAATATAACAGCAGGAGGATAAAATCAATGATTTCAAAGAAACTTTTCGGCACTCTTTCTGACGGCAGAGAGGTCGATATATACGAGCTCAAGAACGCAAACGGCGTCAGTGCGTCCGTTATTACATACGGTGCGACATGGCAGTCGCTTTTTGCGCCCGACAGAGACGGCAATTTCGAGGATGTTCTCATCGGCTTTGACGATCTCAAAGGTCATGTCGAGCGCTCGGACTATCAGGGTCAGATCGTCGGCAGATACGCGAACCGTATCTGCGGCGGACATTTTACCGTTAACGGCAAAGACTTTGATGTAATAAAGAATGAGAACGGCAAGACCTGTCTGCACGGCGGCGGCGAGTTTTCGCACGCTGTCTGGGCGGCAAAAATCGAGGGCGAGAGCCTTGTTCTCGAATATAAGAGCGGCGAGGGCTCGAACGGATTCCCCGGCGAGATGAGCGCAAAGGTGACTTATACTCTTGATGACAACAACGAGCTTTCGATTGCATATGAGGCTGTCTGCACCGAGGACACGCCGATAAATATGACGAACCATGCGTATTTCAATCTCGGTTCGTATAAGCGTCCGAACGTGCTCTCTCAGGAGCTTCGCCTGTCCGCGTCGCGCTACACTCCCATTGATGAGGACAGCATACCGACCGGCGAGATAAGAGACGTCACGGGCACGGCATTCGATTTCAGACAGATGAAAGCCATCGGCAGGGATATAAATCAGGACGACGAGCAGCTCATTATCGGATGCAGCGGCTACGACCACAATTTCTGTATCGATGAGGGCACGCAGGGTGCGTTCGCGACTGCATATGACCCCGAGAGCGGGCGCGTTATGGAAGTTACTACGGATATGCCCGGCGTTCAGCTCTACACCGGCAACTTTCTCGACAAGATACCCGGCAAGGGCGGCACGCTGATGAACAAATATGCCGGCTTCTGCCTTGAGACTCAGTTCTACCCCGATTCTCCGAACCAGCCGAACTTCCCGTCCTGCATTTTCAAAGCGGGCGAAAAGTTCGAAAGCCGCACAAGCTTCAAATTCTCGGTAAAATAAATTTTTCAGAGGCGTGTTTATGAATTCAACGGGTGCGCGGGCGCTGATAGATGTGCTGCTCGAACAGGGAGTCGATACGGTTTTCGGATATCCCGGCAGCGCGGTGCTCGATATCTACGATGAACTTTACAAATGCGATAAAATTCGCCATATACTCACCTGCCACGAGCAGGCGGCGGCTCATGCGGCGGACGGCTACGCCCGCGCGACGGGCAGAACGGGAGTTGTTATTGCAACCTCGGGACCCGGCGCTACCAACCTCGTGACGGGCATCGCCGCGGCATACATGGATTCGAGCCCCGTTGTTGCGATAACGGGGAATGTCAAGACTTCGCTCCTCGGCAGTGACTCGTTTCAGGAGGTCGATATTGCGGGCGTTACGATGCCGGTGACGAAATATTCGTTCATCGCGTCGGGCGAGCGCGGAGTGGTGCAGGATGTCCGCGAGGCGTTCTCGATAGCGCAGTCCGGCAGAAAGGGTCCTGTCTTAGTTGATATCCCGGCGGATATCGCGGCGCAGAGCGAAGAATATGAACGCGCGCCGAAGAGCGAGCCCGCCCCGGCAAAAGAACCGGAGGAGGCAGAGCTTGAACGCGCGGCGCAGATGATAGAAAAAGCCAAAAGACCGCTTATCTATGTCGGCGGCGGGGCGATAAGCTCCGGTGCGTCGGACGCGCTGAAAACATTTGCTCAAAAACTGCATATCCCCGTCGCGTGTTCGATGATGGGGCTCGGCGCTTATCCGTGCTCGGCGGAGCTGTTTTTGGGGCTCGTCGGCATGCACGGAAATCCGGCGGCAAATATGGCGGCGTTGAACTGCGATTTGCTCATTGCCGCGGGCGCGAGATTTTCAAACCGCGTCGCCGCGAGCAAAGAGAGCTTCGCCCCGAAGGCGAAGATAATACATATTGATATAGACGCGGCGGAGTTCGACAAAAATATAATTTCCGACGCCCACATTCTCGGCGACCTCGGAAAGACGCTCGAAAGGCTCAGCGCTATGCTGCCGTCGGGAGAAAACTCCGAGTGGCTCGGCGAGATAGCCGAGTTCAAAAGGCAAATCCCGCGCCCGAAGCCCTATGCTCCGTACACGGTTTTGCACACTCTGAGCGAGCTGACAAAGGGCGAAGCAAATATAGTGACCGATGTCGGTCAGAATCAGATGTGGACGGCGCAGTACTATGACTTTGAACGCCCGCGTTCGCTGATAACTTCGGGCGGACTGGGCGCGATGGGTTTCGGCATGGGTGCGGCGATAGGCGCGGCTCTCGGCGAACCCGAGCGAAAGACCGTTTTGATAACCGGGGACGGCGGATTCCATATGAGCCTGAGCGAGCTGGCAACCCTCAGCAGATATAATATCCCCGTTGTTGTTATCGTGATGAACAACGGCGTGCTCGGCATGGTGCGCCAGTGGCAGAAGGTGTTCTATGACGGACGCTTTTCTGCGACTCAGCCGGGTCGCGGGACGGATATAGCCGCCGTCGCAAAGGCGTTCGGCGTCAAGGGCATGAGAATAAAGAATCCGTCGCAGGCGAAGCGCGTTTTCAAAAAGGCGCTCTCGATGGACAAGCCCGTAGTTATAGACTGCCGCATCGACCCCGACTGCGCGGTGCTCCCGATGATACCGCCCGGCGGCGATATCACGACGGCTATCTACAAATAAGGAGAAATTATTATGACTCAGAAGCTGACCGTTTCGGCGCTTGTCCGAAACCGCTCGGGCGTTCTGCTCAGAGTGGCGGGACTTTTTGCGCGCCGCGGATATAATATACGAAGCCTCACGGTCTCCGAGACCGAGCACCCCGAGTTCTCGCGAATGACGGTTGTCTCCGAGGTTGAGCCGGAGCAGGTGAAACAGGTCGAGGCTCAGCTGTTGAAGCTCGAGGATGTCATAAAAGTGGCGCATCTCGAAGAGGGGAAGCTCGTTTCGAGCGAACTTCTGCTGATAAAAGTCCACTGCCTTAACAAAGACAGACCGCAGGTCCTAAAGACCGTCATAGCCTACGGCGCGAGGGTCAAAGACATCGGTCACACGATGCTAACGGCGGAGCTGACGGGCGAGCCGGAGCGAATAGACGCGTTTATCGCAGACATGAGCGTCCACGGAATAGCCGAGCTTTCGCGCTCGGGTATAACCGCTCTTGAGAGCGGCGACACGGTCATAAACGACTGACACGGGAGGGAGAGAGTTGAAAAAAATCGAACTGCTCGATTCGACCCTGCGCGACGGCGCTCAGGGTGAGGGCATATCCTTTTCCGTCAACGACAGGCTGGAGATAGTCCGGGTGCTGGACGATCTCGGCATACCGATAATCGAGGCGGGCAATCCGACCTCCAATCCGCGCGAGCTTGAGTTTTTCGAGCGGGCGAGCAGACTGTGGCTCAAAAATTCCCGCCTGTGCGCATTCGGTTCAACGCGGAGAAAGGGCGAGAGAGTCGAAGAGGACGCGGCGTGCGCCGCTCTGCTCAAGGCGGGAACCCCGTGCGTTTCAATAGTCGGCAAGAGCAGAAAAATCCAGGTCGAGGGCGTTTTGCAGACGAGCCTCGAAGAGAATCTGTCTATGATAGAGGAGACCTGCCGCTTTTTCAAAAGCCACGGCAAATATGTCATTTTCGACGCCGAGCACTTCTTCGACGGTATGTCGGACAATGACGGCTACGCGCTCGAAAGCCTGCGCGCGGCTTTGCGCGGCGGCGCGGACTGCCTGACGCTCTGCGATACAAACGGCGGTTCGTTCCCCGATTATATTGAAAAAATCACCGGCGAGGTCGTAAAAGCCTTCCCTGGTACAGATATAGGAATCCATACTCACAACGATTCGGATATGGCGTGCGCGGGCGCGCTCATGGCGGTAAGAGCGGGCGCGAAGCAGGTGCAGGGCACATTTATCGGCTTCGGCGAGCGCTGCGGAAACGCGAGCCTGACTTCGATAATCCCTAATTTGCAGATAAAGTCCGACTATGAGTGCATCCCGCAGGATAATCTCAAAAATCTGACTTCTTCGGCGATAAAAATAGCATCGATAGCTAATGTCACTCTGCACAAGAACGTTCCGTTCGTCGGGCGCAGCGCATTTGCACATAAAGCGGGAATGCACGCCGACGGCGTTTTGAAATTCAGCGAATCGTTCGAGCATATCGACCCCGAATCCGTCGGCAACAGAAGACGCTTCCTCCTTTCGGAAGTGACCGGCAAGGCGGCGGTGCTCAAGAAGATACAGAAGCTCTATCCCGATTTCGACAAGGATTCGCCGCAGGTCGCTCAGCTGCTCGATATCCTGAAGCAAAAAGAATACGAGGGCTATCAGTATGAGGGCGCGGATTCGTCGTTCGAGCTGATAGTTCACCGCCTCGTCAGAAAATATAAGCCGTTCTTTAATCTCATCAGCTACAAGGTGCTTGACGAGCTGCCCTATGACAACGGTCACAGCGCAACAGCGACGATAAAGCTCAGCGTCGACGGCAGAGTCAGAATAGCCGCGTCGGACGGCGACGGTCCCGTCAACGCGCTCGACCGCGCTCTGCGTGAAGCGCTCGAGGTGTTCTATCCGTGTCTTAGAAAATTGAGGCTCATCGACTACAAGGTTCGCGTCATGGAGCCGAAAGATGCAACGGCGGCGAGCGTCCGCGTTCTTATAACTTCGTCCGACGGTGAGGATATCTGGACAACGGTCGGCGTGTCGCAGGACGTTATCAACGCGAGCTGGATAGCGCTCGTCGACTCCATCGAGCATAAGCTCGTGAGCATGGGCGAGGATCTGCACAGGTAGTACCCTATAACACCTAAAACTTTATAAGCGTTCTTGCAATCGGATGTAAACTTTTAGCTGTTACAGAGTAGTAAAAATACGAAATTTTGTAACAAAATGTTATTCCGCCATTCACACAAACTTTTTTGAATGGTCTATAATAATTACAATGGGTTCGTTTAAAACAAAGGAGAGGTACTTATGGCTAACGAAAAAATACTTGTCGTTGACGACGACGTTAATATCTGCGAACTGCTGCGCCTCTATCTTGAAAAAGAGGGCTACACAGTCAGCATAGTAAATGACGGCGAGAGCGCCGTGAAGAGCTTTAGCGAGATTCAGCCGGATCTGATGCTGCTTGATATAATGCTGCCCCGCCTCGACGGCTGGCAGGTCTGCCGCGAGATCAGAAAATTCTCGGACAAGCCGATAATCATGCTCACCGCAAAGGGCGAGACTTTTGATAAAGTCCTCGGTCTCGAGCTCGGCGCGGACGACTATGTTGTCAAGCCCTTCGATGCAAAGGAAGTTGTGGCGCGTGTCAAGGCAGTCCTCAGACGCAGTGCGGGCGCCCCGGCGGCGGATATAAAGCAGGTCGAATACGACAAGCTCAAGATAAACCTGACGAACTACGAGCTTTGGGTCGACGGCAAGCGCATCGACACTCCACCCAAAGAGCTGGAGCTTATCTATCACCTTGCGAGCAACCCGAACAGGGTGTTCACCCGCGATCAGCTGCTCGACGAAGTCTGGGGCTTCGACTATTACGGCGATTCGAGAACGGTCGATGTCCATGTCAAGAGGCTCAGAGAGAAGCTCGAGGGCGTGTCTGACAAGTGGGAGCTCAAGACCGTCTGGAGCGTAGGCTACAAGTTTGAGACCAAGGATTGATGTGCATGAAAAAAGCACGCAAAAAGTTTGAAATTAAAGATATGAAAAACACAGGCTCGAGAACAAAAAGCTCGGGTCTGTTTCACCGTTACTTCTATGTGACGGTGCTGATACTGTTCATCGGCTTCACAATTCTCGGCTCGTCATTATTGATATTTATAGCACGCTATCAGTCCGAGGAAAAGACGGCGCTTTTGAAGCAGAACGCGCAGACCGTCTCGCAGACTGCCGCCGCGCTTATTCAAAAGGGCTACTCGCTCGAAGAGAACAACAAGGATTCGACTCTGCTCATGAGCGTTTCGACCGCCCAGCTCTCGCAGGCGATAGATGCGGACATTTATATATGCGACACCGACGGCAAGATAATCTGCTGCAAGGATATATGGCAGTCGGATCTTGTGATGTACATGGGCGAGTGCATAGTCCACAGCAAATATACAGTCCCCGAAACGGCTCTGTCGAGGCTTAATAACGGCGGATATACAGAGACCGGCACGCTCGGCGGAATGTATAAAAGCTCGCATTTTATAAGCGTTGAGCCGATAGTGGCATCCGGCAAGCTTTGCGGCGCGGTCATCGCCGCGCAGGATACGGATTCGCTGCATGAGCCTGTCAGGGCGATGCTCAAGATGTTCCTGTTCTCGGCAATTCTTGCGCTCGCGATAGCGTTCGTTGCAACATATGTTATGACCTATCAGATGACAAAGCCCCTGCGCGAGATGTCGGCAGCGGCAAAGCAGTACGCAAAGGGTGATTTCAGCAACCGAATCTCGGTGCCCTATCACAAAGTATTGGGCGGCGATGAGGACGAGGTCGCGGAGCTTGTGACTGCGTTCAACTCGATGGCGAACGCGCTTTCGGCTATCGAGACTTCGAGGCGCAATTTCGTTGCGAACGTCTCGCACGAGTTGAAGACCCCGATGACCACCATCGGCGGATTCATAGACGGAATACTCGACGGCACGATAGATTCGTCGAAGAGCACATATTATCTGAGAATAGTCTCCGACGAGGTCAAGCGCCTTTCACGCCTTGTCACGGGTATGCTCAATATGTCGAAGATAGAGGCGGGTCAGCTGAAAATCCAGCCCAAGGAGTTCGACATTTCGGCAATGACCTTCAAAACGATGCTCGGCTTCGAGCGCGCGATAGATGAAAAGAAGATAGAGATACGCGGACTTGACAAGGTCGAGCCGCTCAACATCTGCGCCGACGAGGATATGATAAACCAGGTCGTATATAATCTTATTGACAACGCCGTGAAATTCACAAACGAGGGCGGATATATCGAAGTCGCGATTAAATCAGACAGCGAAAAGATGATATTCTCCGTCAAAAACAGCGGCAAGGGAATCTCGCGCGAAGAGGCGGGCAAGGTCTTTGAGCGCTTCTATAAAACGGACAAATCACGCAGCTACGATGTCAAGGGAGCGGGTCTCGGACTGTATATAGTCAAGACCATAATCGATATGCACGGCGGTCAGATAACCGTCAACAGCGAGCCGGGCGAATATACGCAGTTCGTGTTCTGGCTTCCGCTGAGATGAATTTTTGCGGAAAAAAGTTGAATAAAAATCCAAAGGTTATTTACCGGTCGTTCAAGAAATCTTAATATTGAAAGTCCATAATAGTGTCAAAAGATGAAGGATATCCCGAAGGCAACGGATGGAGGTAAATTCAGTTTATGTACAATGATGATTATGTGAACAACTTCGGCAGCTCCGGCGAGACGCCGCCCGAAGACAACTCGGCAGACACCGCACAGCAGCCTGCACCGCTTGAGCCGGATCAGATTTATTCCGCTCCGCAGCAGCCCGAGCAGGGCAGCTATAACAGCCAAAATTCGTATAATTCCGGCAGCTATACGCCGCCTCAGCCCGAGAAAAAGAAGAAAAAGATGAGCGCGAAGAAGAAAGGCGTTGCGGTTTTCGCCGCGATCCTCGCAGTTGTTATCGCGGTCTCCGCGACCGTCACTGTGATTACAAAGAGAAATAATAACAGCAGCTCGGGCGGCGGCACTTCGGTGACCGGCACTTCCGAGGGCGATGCCGAGCTGAACATCGCCGAGACACCGAAAGCGACAACGACTTCAAAAGCGAACGGCGTGCTCACATCGGCTCAGATATATGAAAAAGTTTCGCCGAGCAATGTCGGCATAGTTGTATACAGCCAGTCGTCAAGCTCTGCTTCCGGCGAAGGCTCCGGCATAGTCATGGGCGAGAATAAAGATCACACTTATACCTATATTATCACCTGCGCCCATGTTATCAGCGGCGAGGGCGTAAAAGCCGTTGTTCAGCTGCATGACGGCACCCAGTATGACGCCGAGATAGTCGGCTACGATTCGCGCACCGATATCGGCGTGCTGAAAATAAAGGCTACGGGCTTCACCGCCGCAGAGTTCGGCGATTCAACGAAGCTTTCGGTCGGCGAGACTGTCTATGCAATAGGCAACCCCGGCGGCACCGAGTTCTTCGGCTCGTTCACAAACGGCATGGTCTCCGCGATTTCGAGAACGGTCAGCAGCCAGATAGGCTATTCCATGGAGTGCATTCAGCACACGGCGGCTATCAGCCCCGGCAACTCCGGCGGCGCGCTGATAAACGAATACGGCCAGGTGGTCGGCATCAACTCTCTTAAGATCAGCGACAGCAGCTATGAGCTCATGGGCTTCGCTATCCCGATTTCGTCCGCAAAAGAGATAATCGACGATCTTATTGCTTACGGCAGAGTGCCGAACCGCCCGAAGCTCGGCATCAGCTACTATTCCAACACATCGAACCAGCAGTATAACATGATCGTGCAGATAAAGGGTCTGCCGGCAGGCTCGCTTATCATCGCGGACATCAACGCGGACAGCGACCTTGCAAACAGCAGCGCCCAGGTCGGCGATCTTATAACGGCGGTCAACGGCAAGGAGCTGAGCACTTCGGAGGTTCTGCTCGAAGCGATTGAAAACGCCAAGGTCGGCGATACGCTGACCCTGACCCTGTGCAGGATATCGAGCAACTATCAGACAAAGGAATTCAATGTCAAGGTAAAGCTCGTCGAGGACACCGGAAACACCGCTTCCTCTTCCTCTCAGCAGCAGGAGCAGACAACTCAGCAGGATAACAGATCATTCTACTACAACCCCTTTAATTGATATATCACCTTTCTAACGAAAAACGCGGGTACAGCGAAAACTGTGCCCGCGCTTTTTTTGTTGCAAGGATAGGAATGCTGTGATATAATTGTCTCAAATATTGCGGAGGATAATTAAATATGATCTATGTTCTGGCAGCTGCGCTGTTTGTGTTTTTGTGCGGCGCAAAGTTCGTCAAATCGGGTGAGTTCAATTCCGATTATATGTCAAAAGATACGACCGGCGCCATAAACGGAATCTTCGTGCTGCTCGTTTTCATGTGCCACATCAGCGGGTATATGAAGCTCGGCGGCTCGTCCGATACGATATGGCTCGACCTGAAAAGCTGGCTCGGTCAGCTTGTCGTTGTGACTTTCCTGTTCTATTCGGGCTACGGCATGATGTGCTCTATAATGAAAAAAGGCACGCCGTATGTCAAGGGTATCTTCAGGCGCAGATTCCTGAGCCTTTTTGCGCATTTTGATATTGCGGTTCTCCTGTTCCTGCTGATGAACCTCGCGCTCGGAATAAAGACGAAGACGAGAACGACTCTGCTCGCGTTCACTACATGGGAGAGCATAGGCAACTCGAACTGGTATATCACCGCGGTTCTTTGCCTCTATCTGATACTTATTGTGTCGTTCCTTATCTTCCGCAAGCACCATATCCCAGGGCTTATCGCGATGACCGTGCTCACCTGCGGACTCGCTTTTGCGCTTATAAAAGTCGGGAAGCCCGCGTGGTATTACAACACGCTGATTCTCTTCCCGCTGGGTATGTGGTATGCGTATCTCAAGAAGTATATAGACAAATTCGTGATGAAAAACAATTATATCTACACGCTCTGCGTTACGGTTGCGGTTGCCGCCTTTGTTGTCGGACATAAATATCGCTCGGCGGGGCTCCCGGTATACTGGGCGTGGGCGAGCGCGTTCATGCTTATCGTTGTGCTCGCATCGATGAAGATAAAAATCGGCAATCCCGCGCTTTCGATGCTCGGCAAGCACGTTTTCAGCGTCTATATTCTCCAGCGCATCCCGATGACGATATTCAAGAGACTCGGACTGGTCAACAACAATCTGAACTATTTTATCCTCTGCTTCGCCGCTACGCTGCTTATGGCGATAGTGTTCGACGCGCTGATGAAAAAGCTTGACGCAAAGGTTTTCACTCCGAAAGCGAAGGCGTAAAATAAATACGGCAAAGCACCCGGCAGGGATTTCTCCCGACCGGGTGCTTTTTGTGTGCTTAATTATTTCTTGAGTCTCTTGTCTGTCTTTGTTGCAAGGTGGGTACCGACGCTTTGGAAAATCTGAACGAGCGCTATGAGCAGGATAACCGCAAAGATCATGACGAGATATTTGTAGCGGTAGTAGCCGTAGTTTATGGCTATCTTGCCGAGTCCGCCGCCGCCGATTATTCCGCTCATTGCGGAGTAGCCGAGGATGGTAGTTATCGCTATCGTGAAGTTCGAGAGCAGCGAGGGCACGCTCTCGGGAATCATAACTTTGACAATTATCTGCATGGGAGATGCACCCATGCTCTGCGCGGCTTCGATTATGTTCGGGTTGACCTCGCGCAGGCTGCTTTCAACAAGGCGCGCCACAAACGGGAACGACGCGATGACGAGCGGGACTATCGAAGCGACAGTGCCGACCGCCGTGCCGACGATAAGACGGGTCAGCGGGAAGACGAGAATCATCAGAATCAAGAACGGCACCGAGCGCAGAAGGTTTATAATAACATTGAGAACCTTCATCAGAGGCTTCGGCAGGGGAAGAACGCCGCCCTTTTCGCCCGCGACGAGCAGCACGCCGAGCGGCAGGCCGATAATTATCGCGAAGAGCGTGGAGAGCAGGGTGACATATATCGTCTCCCAGATAGCCAGCGGGAAATCATTTTTTAATATATCGAGG
Organism: Ruminococcaceae bacterium UBA6855; assembly: GCA_002451755.1. GTDB lineage: Bacteria > Bacillota > Clostridia > Oscillospirales > Acutalibacteraceae > CAG-177. The sequence continues at coordinate 11,706 of DKDF01000017.1, read as the reverse complement.
GCTTCCGTCAGCGCCTCGGAAGTGAATGCATTGTTAAACATCTTTTAAACCTCCTCAACAAGAATATCCGGCATACTCTGCAGATATTTCGACGCGCGTTCAAGCTCGTTGTCCCCTCCGGGGATGCCGAGGAGCATGTTGCCGTAGACCTTGTCGCCGATGCAGCGCGTGGAGGCGGCTAAGATATTTGCCGCGATTCCCTCGTCTATAGCCATCTTGGTTATCAGCGGGGTGTTGGTCGCGAACGCGCCGTTGAAGACGACTCTTATCCTGTGCTCGTCCGAGGCGGGAGCAAAAATCTCATCCGAAGCGTCGGGGAACACGAGGCGTTTTGCTGCCGCCGACTGCGGATGGGCAAAAACAGTGCTGACTTCGCCCTGTTCAACGACCGTGCCGTTGTCAAGAATGGCGACTCGGTTGCAGGTCTCTTCAACAACGCTCATCTGGTGGGTTATTATAATAACCGTTATGCCGAGCTTTTTGTTTATATCTCTTATGAGGTTGAGGATCGAATGTGTGGTGTTCGGGTCGAGCGCGCTTGTTGCCTCGTCGCAGAGCAGAACTTTCGGATTCGTAGCGAGTGCGCGGGCTATCGCGATTCTCTGCTGCTGACCGCCGGAGAGCTGAGCGGGATAGGCCTTCGCCTTGTCAGGCAGACCGACTATCTCGAGCAGTTCGAGCGCGCGTTTCTTCGCGTCCTCTTTCTTCATGCCCTCAAGCTCGAGCGGGAAGCAGATGTTTTTCAGGCAGTTGCGCTGCATGAGCAGGTTGAAGCCCTGGAATATCATGGTTATATTGCGGCGGGCGTCCCTGAGCTGCTTGCTCGAAAGCGAACCCATATCGACCCCGTCGATGAGTATCTGACCCTCGGTCGGGCGTTCGAGCATATTTATGCACCGCACGAGCGTGCTCTTGCCCGCGCCGCTCATGCCGATGACGCCGTAAATATCGCCGTCGTTTATCGTCAGAGAAACATTCTTGAGCGCGTCGAGCGAGCCGTCGGCGGTCTTGAAAGTTTTTGACAGATTTTTAATCTCGATCATTTTGTGCCTCCGAACTTCTGGATAAAAAGATAATGCCGGCAAGCAGCCCGATTAAGAGCAACTTAGCCCGGCATTATATTTTATAACATTTACTTCACTGCGTCAAGAGTGGTCTGCTTGCCGCCGTAGAGAGCCATGGGCTCGACGTGGACATAGCAAACGGTGACGATGTTGGTGTTGTTCTGCTTGTTGAAATCGTCGAGGTAGGGCTCGTGCTGGAAGTAGTTTGCGTCGATCTCGCCGGACTCAACAACATTGTTGGGCTGGACATAATCTTCGAACTCTTTGATGTCAAGAGTGACGCCCTTGGCGGCAAGGATCTCCTTGGCAACGGCGAGGATCTCTGCGTGCGGTGTGGGGGATGCAGCGACAGTTATGGTCTGACCCTTGAGTGCGTCGTAGTTGACGGAGGAATCGTAGCCGTCGCCGGGATTCGAAACAACGCTGATAACTGCGCCGTTATACTTGGAAGCGATGAAATCGGCAACCTTCTTGCTCTGGAGAGCGGCGGAAAGAGCCTTTATCTTATCGGAATTCTCGTTGCCCTTCTTGGTAGCGAGGATGTTCGAATATGCGCTCGAAGAGCCCTCGATAGCGAGGCTGTCCTTGACGGGGTTGAGACCCGCGGAGATAGCGTAGTTCGAGTTGATAACAGCGTAGTCAACATCCTTGAGAACGTTGGGAAGCTGAGCGGCTTCAACCTCTTTGAAGGTGATGTTCTTGGGATTGTCCTCAATGTCTCTTACGGTTGCGGTGATGCCTGCGCCGTCTTTGAGCTTGATGATGCCCTGCTCCTGAAGAAGAAGGAGCGCACGGGCTTCGTTGGTCGCGTCGTTGGGAACGGCAATAGTGATGCCCTTGCTGCCCGAAGAGCAGGCGGCGAAGCCGAAGATGCAGCCCAGCGCGAGAACCGCTGCGAGAATGATCGATATTGTCTTTTTCATGTTGATTATCTCCTTTGTATTTTAATTTATAAGGTATTGGGTTGAAACGGACTTTTTAATCATGCGCCTTGCGGCACATTCGCCAATGCCTTATATCAAAGGGCGAGAATAATTTCAGATACTGCACTTTTCTTCCTCCTCAATGCAAATAAAAAACGGGAAACTCCTCACGAAGCTCCCCGAATCTCTGCATATATCAGATTTATTCGTTTGACAGAAGCTCGTCGGAAAAAGGCATGCACATGCACATGCGCATGGAGAACATGCACATTTCCATCATCATAATGTTGCTGTCAAACTTTTTCATGATGCTTCCTCCCTGTTCAGTATCTATGAGCGTATTATAGTCTCTTATACCTACGCTGTCAATAGGTTTTTGCAAAAAATTCCCGATTTGTCCCGATGCACAAAAAAACAGGCGAAAATGCGCCTGCTTTTGAATAAAATTTGCTGTTATATATCGCGGCTGCGCCTGAAATTGCGCTCCGCCTTGCGGCGAGCGGCGGTCTTTCTCTCTTCGGCGAGCTTCTTTTCGTGCACTTTTTTGCGCACGGACGGGCGGTTCGGATTCTTTGTGCCCGTTATTTTTTTCTTTTTATCCTTGGGCTCGTGCAGCTCCGGATTCTCCTTGAAGAATATCAGGCTGCCGCCGACGACCTGAACGACCTCGGACTGAGTCTTTGCCGCAATCTCCTCGGCGATCTCGCGCGGGGGCTTGGGTGCTGTCTCAAGCAGGACCTTGAGCTTGAGCAGCTCGCGGGAGCGGAATGCGTCGAGCGTCTGGGCTATCAGTGCGTCATTGACGCCGCCCTTGCCGACTTGAAAAAGCGGCTCGAGCGAATTTGCCTGCGCGCGAAGCGCGGCTCTCTCTTTGCTTGTCATATAATTTCCTCCAGTTTTTTCGCAAGGAGTCTCAGTGCCTTGCCTCTGTGGCTGATGCTGTCTTTTTCTTCTGCGGTGAGCTGCGCCATCGTCTTGCCGGGGAACTCGTCGGGCAAAAACAGCGGATCGTAGCCGAAGCCGCCCTCGCCTGCGGGTTCAAAGGCAATCTTGCCCTCGCACTCGCCGCGCACGGTCATGTGCCTGCCGTTCGGGAAACAGCAGCAGACGGTCGAAACGAATCGCGCGGTGCGCTTGTCCATAGGAATGTCGGACAGATTTTTGAGCAGAAGCTCGTTGTTCTTCTCGTCGTTTCCGTGCTCGCCCGCGTATCTCGCGGAATACACTCCCGGCGCACCGTCGAGTGCGTCAACGGCAAGTCCCGAGTCGTCGGCGATGCAGGGCATTCCGCTCTCTTTGCAGCCGCTGTCAGCTTTTAAGAATGCGTTCTCTTCAAAGGTGACGCCCGTCTCCTCGACATCGGTAAGCTCGACTCCCGCCTCTTCTGCGAGCAGAACGCGCACGCCGATGGGTTTCAATATGCGCTCAAGCTCGGCGCGTTTTTTCATGTTATGTGTAGCTATGAGAAAATCCATTATTCGTCCTCTTTTTCCTCTTCTTCGTCTTCAATCGGCTCTGCGTCAAACAGACCCTCGGCGAATGCGCGGGCGTTGAACGGGCGGAGGTCGTCTACCTTTTCACCGACGCCGATGAACTTGACAGGTACGCCGAGCTCATTTTTGATGTTTAATACAACGCCGCCCTTTGCGGTGCCGTCAAGCTTCGTTAAAATGATGCCGGTGATCTCCGCAACATTCTTGAATTCTTTTGCCTGATTGACTGCGTTCTGTCCTGTAGTCGCGTCGAGCACGAGCAGGCTCTCACGGTCGCTGTAGGGCAGCTCGCGGTCGATGACGCGGTATATCTTCGCCAGCTCCTCCATGAGGTTCTTCTTGTTGTGAAGTCTGCCGGCGGTGTCGCAGATAATTATATCGGCGTTTCTCGCCTTGCCTGCCTGAATCGTGTCGTATATAACGGCCGCCGGGTCTGCACCCTCGCGGTGCTTGACTATCTCGACTCCCGCGCGGTCTGCCCACTCTTCAAGCTGCTCGATTGCAGCGGCTCTGAAAGTGTCCGCTGCGGCGAGGATAACTTTTTTGCCCTCGTTTTTGTACATTGCGGCGAGCTTGCCTATGGAAGTGGTCTTGCCCACGCCGTTGACGCCGATGACGAGAATGACGGAGGGGAGAGTGATGAGGCTCATTTCCTCGCCGCCCTCGAGCATCTCGGCGACTATCTCTTTTATCTCGTTCTTAACGGCTTCGGGCTTGCGCAGATGCTTTTTCATAACGCGCTCGCGGAGCTGTTCGACTATCTCAGATGCAGTCATGCAGCCGACATCGCCCATGACGAGTATCTCTTCGAGCTCGTCATAAAATTCGTCGTCAATCTCGGTCTTGCCGTGTAGCATCGAGTCGATAGCTCCCGACATATTCTCGCGGGTCTTTTTGAGTCCCTTGTTTATTCTTGAAAAAATGCCCATTTTTATCCTCCGTGCGGTCTTAATTCAGACCGTTTTTTATTCTTTCAACTGCTTCGAGCGTGCGCTTCGGCTCGGCAAACGCGGTCAGGCGAAAATATCCCTCGCCCATCGTGCCGAAGCCCGAGCCCGGCGTGCCGACCACCTGAACGGTGCTCAAAAGCCTGTCGAACATCTGCCATGAGTTAAGCCCGTTCGGCACTTCAAACCAGATATACGGCGAATTTCTGCCGCCGAAACAGCGGATATTAATACTTTCGAGTCCGTCCGTTATCTTCTTTGCGTTGCCGAGATAGCAGTTTGTATTTTCTTTTATCTGCCGTCTGCCCTCGTCGGAATAGACGGCTTCGGCGGCGCGCTGGGTTATATATGACACGCCGTTGAACCGCGTCGCCTGCCTGCGTGCCCACAGCGCGTTGAGGCTGACTCCGCCGCGTGAAAGCTCGCGCGGTATAATCGTATATGCGCAGCGAACGCCGGTAAAGCCCGCGGTCTTTGAAAAGCTTCTGAACTCAATGGCGCATTTCTTTGCGCCGTCAAGCTCGAAAATGCTGTGCGGAATGTCGCTCTCTGTGATAAACGCCTCGTATGCGGCGTCGAAGAGAATGACGCTGCCGTGATTATTAGCCCAGTCGACCCACTGTTGGAGCCGGTTTTTATTCATCGCCGTTCCCGTGGGATTGTTTGGTGAGCAGAGATATATTATATCGACATTTTGCTCCGGCAGGGGAGGGACGAATCCGTTCTCTGCGGTGCAGTCGAGATAAGCAATATTTGAAAATCTGCCGTTTTCGAGCGGCTTGCCGCCCCTGCCCGCCATGATATTCGTGTCTATATAGACCGGGTAGACGGGGTCGCAGACGGCGACTTTGCACTCGGGCGAAAAGATATCGCCGATGCTGCCGGTGTCGCTCTTTGCGCCGTCGCTTATAAAAATCTCATCTCTTTCGAGTGTTACTCCGCGCGCGGCGAAATCATATTTCAATATCTTGTCGATAAGAAAATCATATCCGTGCTCGGGCGGATAGCCCTTGAATGTGGCGTCGTCCGCCATTTCGTTTACTGCCGAGTGCATGGCTTTTATGCACGCCTCGGGCAGGGGACGCGAGACATCGCCGATACCGAGGTCGATTATATCCGCCTCGGGGTGAGCGATTTTGTAATCTTTAATTTTTCGGCTCATCGTCGAAAAGAGATAGTTGCTGCGGAGAAGCGAAAAGTTTTCGTTTATCTTCATTTTGCGCCTCCGCCGTAGGCAATCTCGCCCGTAAAGCCGGTCTGCGCAGGACCTGTCAGATACACATTCCCGTCGGCGCTCCATTTTACCGAGAGCTCGCCGCCGCGAAGCGAAATCTTGATATCTGTATTGCGCTTGCAATAGCCGTTCAATATGCAGGCGACCGCCGCCGCGCACGCGCCCGTGCCGCAGGAAAGAGTCTCGCCCGCGCCGCGCTCCCAAACGCGCATTTTAATGAGTGAAGCCGAAATCGGCTGAACGAATTCTGTATTTATCCTGTCCGGAAACGCGGGGTGACTTCCAAATTCGGCGCCGATTTTTTGAATATTTATAGAATCAATATTTTCAGAGAAAACCACGCAATGCGGGTTGCCCATCGAGAGGCAGGTGACGGAATAAACTTTTCCGCCGACTTCGAGCGGCTGAGAAATCACGGTGTCCGATTCAATAAGCGCGGGGATATCCCGATTTTTCAGCATCGGTGACCCCATGTTTACCTGCGCCGAAGTGACCTTTCCGTCCGTCTTATATATATTAATGTATTTTATTCCGCTGAGGGTCTCCAAAGATATCATATCTTTGTCGGTCATTTTGCTGTCGCAGACATATTTTGCGACGCAGCGCGCGGCGTTGCCGCACATCTTCGCCTGTGACCCGTCGGGATTGTAGATATCCATTCTGAAATCCGCCCTGTCGGACGGCAAAATCAGCACAAGCCCGTCTGAGCCGATGCCGAAATGGCGGTCGCTCAAAAATTTCGCCGCGGCGGGAGGGTCGTCGATCGATTCATCAAAACAGTTGACATATATGTAGTCGTTGCCCGTGCCCTGCATTTTGGCGAATTTCATTCACAAGACCCTTTTCATTTATATATTAGCGAGCTCGCTGAGCAGATGCCGCGCGGTGGCGGTTATTGAACTGCTCTCGTTCATGCTCCTTCTTCTAATATATGCGTATGCGTCCTCTTCAGACACACAGTTTACTTTCATATATAAATGTTTTGCCTTGTCGATTATCTCCTGATCCGCCGTGTTGCGCTGACCGCCCGAGCGTATGCGCGACTCGGACGAGGAGCGGAGCAGCTTTTCTATCGCGCTGCGAAACTCCGGCCGTGACAGCGGCAGGGTCATGCACTGCACGTTGCTCATGCCGAACAGCGGGGACTGGGCGGATGATATAAGCAATATCATATCGGCGCCCGGCGGGAGCAGACGAAGCATGGCGGCGGGCGCCATGTCGGTCAGGCGGTGGCAGATTATTATAGCCGAGGGGAGACGCTGAGTGAAATCGAGGGTCTGCGAAGCAGAGCGGCACTCAATGACGCCCATTATTCCCATGTCCGCAACGAAGCCGCGCAGCTGCGCACGTACCTTGTCGGATGACGATGCTATAATAATATCGCGCACCATCTATCCCTCCCTCGCGGTGCGTAGTCTGTCAGAAAAATCAGCTCTCCTGCACGTTCTTTATGATATCGTTGATAGTCGTTCTGAGCGCCGAGTCGGTGTCGCTCTCTTTCTTTATTTCGTCGAGGGCGTAGAGCACCGTCGAGTAGTGCCTGCCGCCGAACTCCGCGCCGATAGCCTTGGCGGAAAGTCCCGTGACCTCGCGCACGATGTACATCGATATCTGGCGGTATTTCGAAGTCTGTGCGTCCTTCTTTTTCGAGCGCAGATCCTCGGGATTCGCGCCGTAGGTGCGCGCGACCTCGGTTATTATCTTGTCCACGACGACGGGGATAGGCTTGTTGTCGCTGAGAATATCCCTTATCGCCTGCTGAGCGGTGGCGGTGTTGACATGTGCGCCCTGTATCTGAACATAAGCCTGCATCTTCTTGACCGCGCTCTCAAGCTGGCGGATGTTGTTCTTGAGCTTCTGCGCTATGTATTCAACGACATCGTCGCTGATATCGAAGTTGAGTGCGTCCGCCTTGCGCTTGACTATGAGCATACGGGTCTCAAGATCCGGCGGCTGAACGTCTGCGAGAAGACCCCATTCGAAGCGGGTGCGCATTCTGTCCTCGAGCTGAGGCATATCTTTAGGCGGGCGGTCGGATGACAGAACTATCTGCTTGCCGTCCTGCGTCAGGGCGTTGAAGGTATGGAAAAATTCCTCCTGCGTGCGCTCCTTGCTCGCGATGAACTGAACGTCGTCCATCAGAAGAACGTCGACCTTGCGGTATTTGTTCTGAAATTCTGTCGTTGTGCGGTGGTTGAGCGCTTCGATAAACTCGTTGGTGAATTCCTCGCCGTCTGTGAGGACTATCTTCATCGACGGGTCGTTTCTTTTTATCTCGTGGCAGATGGCGTTGAGCAGATGCGTCTTGCCGAGTCCCGAGTTGCCGTAGATGAACAGCGGGTTATACGCCTTACCGGGGTTCGCCGCGACTGCCTGCGCCGCCGCATGGGCGAACTTGTTTGACGCGCCGACAACGAATGTGTCGAATGTGTTTTCAAAATAATTCGAGGCGCGCGTGCTGCCGTCTATCTCCGATGAGCCCGCCGCAGAGCCCGAGGAGTCAGACTGCGAATATCCCTCGCCCGGCGCTATAAATTCGACATCGACATCGAGACCGAGCGCGTTTAAAAATGCGCTGTGAAGCGTGCCGCCGAACTTCTGCGCGAGGATGCGGCGCTTGAACTCCGCCGTTGTCATGAGTACGGCGCGGCTGCCGTCAAAGCTTATCGGCTCAAGCTCGCTGAACCAGACGTTGTAGATAGATTCGGAGTTTGTCTGCTTGAGATAGTCGGAGACTACCTGCCACAGCTCGTTGAATGAATCCATTAGTGAACTTCCCCCATCATAATACTTTATAATAGGATAGAGTATATCATAAAACCCCCTTTTTTTCAACAAGCAGTTTGCACAAGGACGCAAAAAAATGATTGACATTGATGTGAAGTATGATATATAATAGTAGCTTGCAAGGGTAGGCGAAAGCGTTATACCCATATCTGCACATAAGATCACGGCGGTACGAGTGCCACCAAAGCGCCCGCCGGTGACTAATATCCTGTGAAACGGAGGTTACCGCAAATGAAAAGAACTTACCAGCCCAAGAAGCTGCACCGTAAGAAGGAGCACGGCTTCCGCAAGAGAATGTCCGACAGAAACGGACGCAAGGTTCTTTCCCGCCGCAGAGCGAAGGGAAGAAAGCAGCTCACCTATTGATTTACCTTTTTAACGGTCTTTTAACAGGTCGAGCGGATTATTGCCACGGATGGATTGATTGCTTTGGCAGAATATCAGACGCTCAAGCTTAACAGCGATTTTCGCAGGACTTACGGGCGCGGCAAATCAGCCGCTGACCCGGTGCTTGTCACATATGCGCTCAGGAACCGTTACGGTGTCATGCGCATCGGGATAACCACCGGTAAAAAGCTCGGAAATGCGGTGGAGCGCAACCGGTGCCGCCGGATAATTCGCGCGGCTTTCCGGCAGCTCGAAGGCGAGTGCTGCGGGGGATGGGACATTGTGTTTGTCGCCCGTCATAAGACGGTCTCCCGCAAGAGCACCGACATCGAGCGGTCAATGCGCAAACAGCTGGGAGCCTTGGGTGTTATCGGTATATCTGCAGGAGTGAAAGTTGTGAAGTGAAAATGAAGGACATACTGATAAAACTTATTCAGTTTTACAGAAAGCATATCTCACCGCAGCTGCCCGATATGTGCAGGTACTATCCGACCTGCTCTCAGTATGCGATAGAGGCTCTCGAAATACACGGAGCGTTCAAAGGCTCTCTGCTGACTGTTGCCAGACTTCTTCGCTGCAATATCCTATTCCCCGGCGGTTATGATCCCGTCCCTCCCAAGAGGGACAAAAAATCCAACCGGAGGACTCACAAATAATGGACGCCATTTACACGACATTGGGTATCCCGTTCGGATATGTTCTCAGGTTCATATTCGAAGCCGTTGACAATTACGGTCTTGCACTCATCCTCTTCACCCTCTTCGCAAGACTTCTTATGATTCCCACTTCTATCTACCAGACTAAGGGTACCGTCAAGACGCAGCGCCTTCAGCCCAAGATCCGCAGAATAAACGCCAAATACAAGGGCGATCAGAAAAAGATTCAGGAAGAGACTCAGGCTCTCTACCAGCGCGAAGGACACAATCCCATGAACATGGGCTGCCTGCCGCTCGCCATCCAGTTCATCATTATCTTCGGTCTTATCGGCGTTATCTATCACCCCCTCAAGTGGGCGCTCGCGATCGATGATACAACAATCAATTCGCTGACAGAAATAGCAAAAACGCTCACTGAATATAACGCAAAGACAGGCAAGCAGACTATCGAGCTTTTTGTTATCAACCATATCAATGAGATAAGACCCATTGCCCTTTCAAAGGGCATCAGCTCGGGAGTTATCGACAGCATCGCGAACTTCAACTTCAAGTTCCTCGGCATACCGCTGGGCGAGGTTCCGTCGATAAAAGAGCCCGGAATCCTTTGGGTCGTTCCCATTCTCTCGGGTCTTACTTCTCTCGCAACGAGCCTCTTCTCGATGCTCCAGCAGCGCAAGAACAACCCCGAAATGGCGAAGAACCCGTCTATGGGCTGCATGACTTTCGGTATGCCCCTGTTCTCGCTCTATTTCACCTTCCAGTTCCCCGCCGGTATCGGTATCTACTGGATCGCGTCGAACGTTTTCGCGCTCATTCAGACAGTTATCCTTTCGTTCACCCACAGCCCGAAGAAGATGATCGCAAAGGCTATGGTCGATGAGACTGTCGAGCGCCGTTCAAGGGAAGAGAATCTCAAGCGCGCACTCGCGCAGAAAAAAGAAGAAAAATAAATTTTCCAGGTGGTGGAAACAGAGATGTTAAAAGAAGCTATCGGAACCGGCACAACAGTCGATCTTGCAAAAGCTGACGCTATCGCGCAGCTCGGCATATCCGCCGATTCGGATTTTGAAATCGAAGTTCTTGAGATGCCGACAAAGAAGATGTTCGGTCTGCTCGGAACAACTCCCGCAAAGGTCAAGGTGAGCTACGATGCTCCGTCCGAGGCCGGCGCGAAGGAATATCTTGAAAAGATTCTTGCAAGCCTCGGCATCGAGGGCGCAGAGATAAAGATCGAAGAGACTGACGAAGAAGTCAGCATCGCGGTCGAATATGACGGCGATTACGGCGCGGCTATCGGCCGCAGGGGAGAGACGCTCGACGCTATCCAGTATCTCGTCCGCCTTGTTGTCAACAGGGGCGCGGACAAGTCGAGAAGAGTCTCGCTCAACATCGGCAACTACCGCGAGAAGCGCGAGGCAACCCTGCGCGCACTCGCTCAGAAGAGCGCGGCGAAGGTCAGAAAGTACGGCAGAAATGTTGTGCTTGATCCCATGAATCCCTATGAGAGACGCATCATCCACACGGCTCTCCAGGATGTTGAGGGCGTGACCTCCCACTCCGTCGGCTCCGAGAATGACCGCAAGGTTGTTATCACTCTCGAAGAGGGCGTGAAGCCCCTCAACGGCGGCTCCAGACCGCCCCGCGGAAACGGACGCGGCGGATATCAGAACCGCGACAGAGGCGGCAGAGGCAGAAACGACCGCCCGCGCAGCGACCGTCCCGCAGCTCCCTCCCGTCCGCCCAGATCCGATGCGGCTTCCGCTTCGAGATACGGCAGGATCGAGCCCATCGCTAAGCAGAACAGCGAAGACTGATAAAAAAACAAAAGCACGGTGTGTCAAAAGATGCACCGTGCTTTTTGCTTTGGCAGCTCTCAAAACGCGAGCAAAGCTACGAACGAATAAGATATGCGATTTTGCTGTAATACAATTGTGTAAGGAAAGCTTGCTCGATGTAAGTCGAGCCCGAGGTTAGCTTGTTTCGCTTAAAGCGATAAGTAAAAGTGAATAGTAAAAAAGCGAGCGATATGGGCAGATAACATCTAACCCTGAAATTTGTACAATTTTTAAATGGCGCACTTCGTAGGGACAGCCCTTGCGGCTGTCCGTTATCGGCGACAGCCGATATAAAGTTATGAATTGTGATAATCGGCTTCTACCTTCGCTATGCATTATAATCAAATGATATACGCTTCCCGCATTTCGGCATTTTCTTT
>DKDF01000059.1 GCA_002451755.1 Ruminococcaceae bacterium UBA6855 | reverse complement strand
CGAGCCTCGTCATCCGCTCCATAAACAGTCTTTGTCTTTGACGAAGGCTGTTTTTATTTTTATCAAAGCCGCAGTACAACAAGCAAAATAAAAAAAGACACCTGCAAAAGCAAGTGCCTTTTCTGGAGCTACTGGCCGGACTCGAACCGGCGACCTGCTGATTACGAATCAGCTGCTCTACCAACTGAGCCACAGTAGCAGAAAAAATCAACAGCTCATATATTATAAGCGAGACTTCGCTTTTTTGCAAGAGCTTTTTCCAATTTTGTTGACCGTCGGAAAAATATTTTTACGCCGCGCGTCCGCCGCTCTTGCTTCCGGCTTTCTTCTGTGCTATAATATCCGCACATCCGCCCGTAGCGAAGCTGGATATCGCAGCAGATTCCGATTCTGAAGGCCGGGGGTTCGAATCCCTCCGGGCGGGCCAAAACGGCAAGCATTCAATGCTTGCCGTTTTTACTTTTTCACTCTTACCTCTTCACTTTTCACTGATATTCTTCAAATAACAGCTCCGGCGGCAGGGACTTTCCCCGCCGCCGGTCGTTTTTATTTATTTCACGAATGCCGAATATATCGTGTTTATCGTGCGCTCGTAGTCGCGCTCCGCGACGGCGATGACGATGTTTATCTCGCTCGAGCCCTGGTCGATCATCTTTATATTGATGTTCTCCTTGGCGAGGCTCGAGAATATCGTGCCCGCGACGCCGCGCGTGGACTTCATCGAGCGTCCGACGACTGCGATGAGCGCGATGCCGTTTTCGACCGTCACGCTGCTCGCCGAAGTGACTTTCTTTATATCATAGACTATATCGTCAGTCTCGTCGTCGAGGCTCGTAGTCTCAACAACGATGCTGAAGTTGTCGATTCCCGAGGGGATATGCTCGAAATTCACGCCGTGCTCCTCGAGCACCTCGAGCATCTTGCGCACCGCTCCGCACTCGTCGTGGATGCGGTATTTTTCAATGTTTATCGAAGAGAAGCCCTTGCGCCCCGCCACGCCGGTGACGGTGTTCTCGGCGGGCTCGTCGGTGTCGGCAAGGATAAGCGTGCCCGCGTCCTCCGGGGAGTTGGTGTTCTTTATTCTGATCGGGATCTTCTTCTGCATGACGGGGAATATCGCGTCCTCGTGAATAACAGTCGCGCCCATATACGAAAGCTCGCGCAGTTCCCTGTATGTAACGGTCTTCATGACCTGCGGATCATCGACGACACGCGGATCGGCAATAAGGAAGCCCGAGACATCCGTCCAGTTCTCGTAGAGATCGGCGTCAGCCGCCGCCGCGACTATCGAGCCTGTTATATCCGAGCCGCCGCGCGAAAATGTGCGGATAGTATCATTGGGCATCGAGCCGTAAAAGCCGGGAATGACGGCGTACTCCGTATAGCTCAGGCGCTCGCGCAGAATGGGCATCGTGCGCTTTGCGTCGTATTTGCCGCTCTCGTCGAAGAATATGACATCGGCGGCATCTATAAATGCGAAGCCGAGCAGCTTTGCGACTATCTTGCCGTTGAGATACTCGCCTCTCGACGCGGCGTAGTCGCGTCCGGCTCTGCCGATGAAATTGAGGCGTATATGCTCAAAATCATCTTCGAGCGACATATCGAGCCCGAGACCGGAAATTATATCGTTGTAGCGGTTCTTTATCTTCTGGAATATCTCTTCAAAATCGCCGCCCCTCGATGCGGAATCGTAGCAGGCATAGAACATATCGGTGACTTTTGTATCTCCGCTGAAACGCTTGCCGGGCGCAGACGGCACGACATAGCGGCGGTCGGGATCTGATCTGATTATATCGGCGACCTTGAGAAACTGCTTCGCCTCCGCGAGCGAAGTTCCGCCGAACTTGACGACTTTTGTCATAAGGCTCTCCCCTTTTTAAAATTGAAGATACTTTATTATACTAAAATGCCGATAAATTGTTACTCTTTAAAAGAAAAATAGCCATATCCGTGCCGATTTCGGAACAAAAGACAAAAAAAGACAGGCTTTCGCGGCATTTATCTGCAGTTTTGAGGTCAATTCAGCCGTTATAGTGAATAGGATATAGACACCCGCACAAATTACAAATCCATAACAGAGTGTAACAGTAGGTTACAGTTTGCGCGCTTTTGTTGCAAAGTTCGACATTTTATACTATAATAATATCTGTTCGTAGGTTTTTACGGAAAGGAAAAACGATATGAAAAAATTATTTCGCCGTCTCGCGGCTCTGATGTGCACCGTGCTGTTTATTTTCGGCGCGGCGGGCTGTGCGGTCAAAAGCGATAAGCAGAAAGAGGAGCTGAGTCTCAAGTTCCAGCACACTGCCCAGGACAGGGAGGTCGGCGAGACGCAGTCGATGATAACATACGAAAATCACTATGCCTACGGCATCCACTACCCCGCGATAGGCGTTGAGGCGATAGACAGCCGAATAAAAGCGGCGGCGCAGGAGATAGCCGACGGATTCGTCAAAGAAGTGCCGAACTCGAAGCCCAAGGGCGAGCTGCCGACGCTGAGCGCGGACTACAAGAGCTATCTTGTGACAGATAACGGCAAGAACAAATATGTCAGCATCGTGTTCGAGATAAAGACCGACATTCCCGACAAGAGCATCAAAACGGACAGGATAGAGACGCTCGTCTTTGATATTCCCTCCGGCAAGCAGCTGAGCGCGGACGATATTTTTGCTGACGGCTACGAAAAAATCGCCAGCACGCGGGTCGTATCTTATTTCACCGCCAACCGCCTGTTCAACGCGGGCGCAGGCTCGGATAAGTTCAAGCAGAGCACCTCAGCCGACAAGAAGAACTTCACAAAATTCTCGATAAGCTCCGACAGCCTGACATTCTATTTTGACTCGGGAGTCCTATTTGACGAAGAAAAAGGCTGCGTTGAAGCGGTGTTCCAGCTCAATGATATAAAGCCGATATTCTCGGCCGAAGCCGCAAAGGTTCTGCTCGGCGCAGAGGCAGTCACGGAAACCACACAGCAAAGTTCAACCAAGTCTGAGAGCACAACGCAGCACAAAAAGCCGAAGCTGCCCGCCGGGGTAAAATATATTGCGTTCACCTTTGATGACGGTCCGAGCAAAATTGCGACTAACAGAATTCTTGACACGCTCCAGAAATACAACGGCAAGGCGACATTCTTCGTCCTCGGCACGCGCGTCGGAAGCTACTCGGCGGAGGTCAAGCGCGCCTACTCCATGGGATGCGAAATAGGCAGCCACTCATGGAGCCACGCGAATCTCAGGAAGATAAGCGCGCAGGAGCGCAAGCAGGAGATAAACAAGACGAACGCCATAATCAAAGATGTCATCGGCGTTGAGCCGACTCTGTTCAGAGTCCCCTACGGCGACTACAAGGGAATTCAGAAGGACTTCGACCTCCCGCTCATCCAGTGGTGCATTGACACCGAGGACTGGAAATACAAGGACAGGCAGGGGTCGGGCAGAACTCAGGCTCAGCGCAACGCGGACATGCAGAAGATAATCTCCTCCGTTGTCGACCACGCGACCGGCGGCGAGATAGTCCTCATGCACGATCTCTACGACATGACCGCCGACGCATTCGAACAGATAGCCGCCGAGCTGCACGCCGAGGGCTTCGAGTTCGTCACCGTCCACGAGCTCTACAGCATCTACGGCAAGACGCTCGAGCCCGGAAAAGTCTATTTCTCGCCCAAGCAGTAACCAAAGCAAAAAATTCAAAGCCAGGCTGTGTTTTGCAGCTTGGCTTTTTTATTAGGAATTATAAATTGTGATTTGCGGCATCGACGTACTTATGCATTGATGACATCCGCAATACTCTCCGCTTTTCATGTCACATAAACACCAAAACAGCCGCAGCTATCAACCTGCCGCGGCTGTTTGATTGCAATTCTCGTTTTTCACAGCACATAGAGCACTATGCAGAAGAAGTGTGCGAGGCTGCCGAGTATAACAAAGATATGGAAAACCGAGTGCATATATCTGTGCTTTATCCCGAGCCCGTAGAGTATCGCACCGAAGGTGTAGAGCAGTCCGCCCGCGACGAGCAGGAGGAATCCGCCGAGCCCCAGCGCGTGATATGTCGGCACGACGGCGAAGATTATGCACCAGCCCATGCCCATGTAGCATATCATCGAGAATACGCGGAACTTTTTGAGGTCTATCGCCGTTAGCGTTATCGCCACCGCCGCGAGAGCCCAGACGATGCCGAACACCGTCCAACCGACTGCTTTGTTGACCTTTGTCAGTCCGCAGACCGCGATCGGCGTGTATGTTCCGACTATCAGAAAATATACCGTGCAGTGGTCGATGACCTGCAAAACTTTCTTCGCGTAGCCGCGCGGCACGCCGTGATAGACGCTCGACATGGTGTAGAGCATTATCATTGACAGCCCGTAGACTATCGAGGTTATGACTCCCGATATGCTCCCGTGGAGCGCCGCGACCGTCACGCAGGCGACGAGTATGACTACCGCCAGTCCGCCGCCGACTATGTGCGTGACCATGTTGAATATCTCTTCTCCCCGTGTGTAGTCGGGTAGCTGCCTGTCTTTCAGCTGTGTTCTTTTCATAAAAACTGTCCTCCGAGTACAAAAATGTACTTTAGTACAATTATATCACCCAAAGTCCATTTTTATACCCGGAGGAGAATCAAAACTTGAATTTTCTGTGAATTATCCGACACTTTTGCAACTTATGATGCAATTCCGGCTTTCTTCAGATTCTCGAGATGTTCCTCATATGTGTCGGCATAGTAGTATTTTGCACTCGAGTCGTGGCAAAAATAGAGATAAGATACATCCGCCGGATCGAGCGCCGCGTTTATCGTCCGCGCGCCGGGGTTGCATATCGGACCTGCGGGCAGACCCTTGCATTTGTACATATTGTAGAGACTGTTGTAGCGGTTGACGTCGCCGGAAATATAGGGCTTGACATTGCGCTCGATATAGTAGATGCCCGAATCCATCTGCAGCTGCATACCGGCTTTGAGGCGGTTATATATAACGGCGGCTATCTTTCTGACTTCATTGGGGTTCGCGCCCTCTTTTTCGATTATCGATGCGACGGTCAGCACCTGATCCATCGAATAGCCCATGGATTTTGCCTTTGCCCTGTCGGCGGAGGTTATGTATTTTTCGCCAACGCGCAGGAAACGCCCTATCGCGTCCTGCGGCTTTTCGTTTTTATAGAAGTCGTAGGTGTTCGGGAAAAGATAGCCCTCGAGCTTGAATGCCCTTGTGTTCGACGGTCTTGCGGCTATAAGCGGATAGTAGCTGTAGTCGTAGCTCTCGGCGGTCTTCATCAAATCATTAAAAGAGCATACGCCGTTTGCCTCGAGCTTTTTGAATATCTGAGTCAGGGTCATGCCCTCGGTTATCGTGACGCGCACGGTTTCGCGCTGACCCGAGCCGCCGTCCGGGCTCTCCGGCTCCCGAGCATTGTCTCCGCCCGCCGCTGGCTGATTTTTAGTCTCGCCGTTTTGTGCGAGCGTGCCGCCGTCGTTTGAAATAACGGTCTTTGCCGTTGTGCCGTCGGCGGATATAACAGTGACCTGCGTGTCCGGCTCTGAATCGGAAGTGGTTCCGTCCTCAACATTCTTCGAGCACGCCGCGCAGGACATTGCGAGCAGCAGCGCGAGAGCCGCGCAGAATATATTTCTGAGCTTTTTCATTTCAACATCTCCTATACAGGTTTCGACAAGATTATAGTATATCCGTCGGGTGTTGTCAAACCGCGCGGTAAGTGTTATAATACGGCGGTATGTGTCTTTTGGGGGAATGAAAATGTTGGTACGCGACAAGAAATTTTACCGCGACTTCTTCACGATGACCATGACGATAGCGCTCCAGAACCTTATCGTCTACGGTGTCAATCTCGCGGATAATATCATGCTCGGAGCTTACAGCGAGACGGCGCTCAGCGGCGTTGCGATAGCGAATCAGGTGCAGTTTCTTCTGCAGATGGTCGTCACGGGCACCGCATCCGGAATGGGCGTTATTATCTCGCAGTACTGGGGCAAGCGCCAAACCGAGCCGATAAAGCGCGTGTTCGCGGTCGGCTTCTGGATAAGCTTATTGCTCAGCGCAATTATGTCCGCGATAGTCTGGTTCGTGCCCTATGGTGTCATGGGACTGCTGACGAACGAGCAGAGCATCATCCCGGCGGGCGTGGAATACCTGAAAATAATGGTATTCTCCTATCTTATGTTCTCGATTTCAAACTCGCTGCTCGGAGTCATGCGCAGCGTCGAGACGGTAAGAATAGGCTTCTATATCTCGCTCTCGACCCTGCTTATAAACATCTGCCTCAACTATACGCTCATCTACGGTCACTTCGGCGCGCCCGAGCTCGGAGTGAAGGGTGCAGCATATGCGACGCTGACCTCGAGGGCGGTCGAGTTTATCGCGAGCATAATATATTGCAGATTCATCGACAAGAAGCTCAAACTCAGAATAAAAGATGTCTTCGCGCTCGAGCGCAATTACATAGCCGACTTCATGAAATCGGGCGTGCCGCTCCTGCTCTCGAATATTTCCTGGGGCGTTGCGATGTCCGTTCAGGCGGCGATACTCGGCAGGCTCGGAGCCTCCGGCATCGCGGCGTCGAGCATAGCGCAGACGCTGTTCCAGTGCACATCGGTCGTTGCCTATGCAACAGGTGACGCGGCGCGCGTCATGACAGGCATGGCGGTCGGCGAGGGTGACATGAAAAAGGTCAAAAGCGGCGCCAAGACAATGCAGCTGATGTTCCTGATTATCGGCATGCTGACCTCGCTTGTGCTGTTTTTAGTCCGAAAGCCGATAATCTCGGTCTATAACGCCTCGGCTGAAACGGCAGAGCTCGCAAATATATTTGTGCTCATCCTCTGCGTCACGGCGATAGGCACAGCGTATGAAATGCCGTGCCTCACGGGTATAGTCTCGGGCGGCGGAGATACGAATTTCGTATTCTTCAACGATATTGTTTTCATGTGGTGCATCGTGCTCCCGCTCTCCGCGCTCTCGGCGTTTTATTTCAAGTTCCCGCCCGCGGTCACCTTCGCTCTGCTAAAGGCGGATCAGATACTCAAATGCTTCGTGGCGATAGTCAAAGTCAACCGCTTCAAGTGGGTCAGAGTATTGACAAGATAAAATCAGCCCTATATTCAGAGAAGTTAATAAAACAGTTAAACCGACCTATGATTTATAGGTCGGTTTTATGTTATTGCGGATGTATAGAAGTGAGCCGTTTATCGGTGGTAAATTGGGATTTGTATATCACTCAAGCCATAGCAAAGTAAAAGTAAGTGACCAGCTGGTTTTTATAATCAGACTTACAATAGCCGCACCGCAGTAGTAATAGCTAACTGAGGAGGGCGAGGGAACGGCTTGCGAAGCAAGACGCACGAGCACGCACTCGTTCAAGCTCCGGCGCGTTTGCGTGCGAATGTGCCGAGCTGCCGATTGAGAGCCGCGAGCTATGTACTGCGGTGTGGCGTTGACGGGGTCTCGGGGTGAAACCCCGAGTCTGCCTTTTCTTTGCAGGCGTTTCTTTTTCAAATAAAAAGAAAATGCCGAAACGCGGGTAGTGTAAAATATTCGATTATTGTGGGACGCTAAGGTAGGATCAAACCCTACAAATTCATATCGTACCGCTTCGCGGCAACGGTGCGTCGAGTCGCCGCACCCTACAAGTTGCACGCCGATAAACTTGTGTAGATTTAGCGGGCGGATGATATCCGCCCCTACAAGATTGTGCAGATTTATAATATTACGATATCCGTTTATCGTCCGCATTTCCACAGGCAAATCCCAATTTATAAATCCATCCAATCATACCACGCGATTTAAATATATGCAAGAAAAGTCCCGGCAGATATTACTGTCGGGACCGAAACTTTTTATGAACACTTGTTTTTTCGGATTGCTGATTTCTATATCTCATTCAGCGTCTTTGCTATTCCGTCCGCTATCGCCTCGGCGTAGGATTCGAGGTTGTCGTCAAACAGGTGGTTGTCGCCGTCGTCGGTTATGAAGCCTATCTCGGCGAGGCAGCTCGGCATATTCGTGCGGCTGTTGACGAAATAGTTCTCTCCGTCCTCGCGCGCGAAGCCGGATTTCACGCCCCTGTTTTCGGATATCCCAGCGGTGGCGAGCGCGTCGCAGATGTTCTGCGCGAGCGCGGTGTCCTTGGGAGGCGAATCCGAATGAATCCATATCTCAACGCCGTGCGCGTTCTCTGCGCTGTTGCGATGGAGCGCGACAAATAGCTTCGCCCGGCGGGTATTCGCCTTTCTGCACCGCCCGGCGAGGGAGATAAAAGTGTCGTCCTCGCGCGTCATGCAGACCTTGACTCCGCGCGCTTTCAGCTCTTTTTCGACCGCCAGCGCGAGCTCGAGATTGTCGTCCTTTTCGAGCCTGCCCTCGTATTGAGCGCCGGAGTCGTCTCCGCCGTGACCGGGGTCGAGGCAGACATCAACACGCATGCTGTCCATAACTATTCCCGCCGCCAGAGCCGCCGCGGCGGCAATGACAAGGCAGATGATGAGAATTCTTTTTGCCGTTCGTTTTTTCATATGTCAGCAGTCAACCACCTCTGAGCCGAAAGGCATAAACGCGAGCTTTGCGAATTTGAAATACTGGAGTCCGAGCGGGATTCCGATAATCGTGCAGCAGCAGACAACGCCCATAGCGGCGCAGTAGACTGCGTTCTCCCAGCCGAGCAGGATTATCCATAAAATATTTGCAATGAAGCTCGGCGCGCCGCCGCCAAATCTTATATCCTTGCCGAACGGAGCCGCAGACAGACGCGCGAATTTGAAGCACTGCTTGCCGAGCGGTATGCCCACAATTGTGACGCAGCATAGGAGACCGCTCATCAGCCACATCAGCGCCGCAAGAAATCCGCCGAAGATAAACCAGACAATGTTGCCGATCGTTTTCATCTTTTATATATTCCTTTCCGCGGAGATATATCCCCCGCATTCTGATAATAACAACGAATTGTTGCAAAAAAATGACTCAAAATATAATTTTTTTGCGCCCCTGTTCGTCGGCGCATTTTTATAGTATAATATATGTGTCAAAAATGTGTATCAAAAGGCAGGTGAGAGAATGAACCCGAAAATCAAAGAGCTTCGCAAAAAGGCGATGCAGCTTCCGCTGACCCCCGGCGTCTATCTGATGAAAAACAGCAGCTCGGAGATAATATATGTCGGCAAGGCGAAGGCGCTCAAAAACCGCGTCAGCCAGTATTTCGGCTCCGAGCATAACCACACGGTAAAAGTGCGCAAAATGGTCGAAAACGTCGATGATTTCGATGTCATTCTCACAGACAGCGAGTTTGAAGCCCTCGTGCTCGAATGCAGTCTTATAAAGCAGCATTCCCCGAAGTATAATATTCTTTTAAAAGACGACAAGGGCTATTCATATATAAAAGTCACGCCCGGCAAGTGGCGCAACATATATGCCGTGCTCCAGCGCGAGGACGACGGCGCGAAGTATATCGGCCCTTATATGAGCTCGTTCGCCGCGCGCAATACCGTCGACGAGGCAAAGAAAATATTCCGCCTGCCGCAGTGCAACAAAGTATTCCCGCGCGACTTCGGGAAGAGCCGCCCGTGCCTCAATTTCTTTATCGACCAGTGCAGCGGCGTGTGCAGCGGCAAGGTGCCGTTTTCGCAATATAACGAAGCAGTCGAGGACGCTCTCGCGTTTATAAAAGAGGGCGGAACCGCCGCGCTCGCGGATCTTCAGAAGCGCATGGAGGACGCGGCGGAAAACCTTGAATTTGAAAAAGCGGCGCGTCTGCGCGACAGGATAGCCGCGATAAAACGCCTCGGCGGCAAGCAGAAGGTTATGTCCGCCGATGTCAGGGAGCAGGATGTCTTTGCCCTCGTCACGGGCGCGGCGTCGTCCGGCAAGGCGTGCCTCTCCGTGCTCCGCTTCGCGGACGGCAGACTCTATGACAGCGAGAATTTCATAACCGATGTGCCGGAGGATACGGCGGAGACGCTCGCCGAGCTTATCCGCAGCTTCTATATGATAAGAGATTTTGTCCCGCGCCGCGTGTCGGTCGACGGCGAGGTTGCCGACAGCGAGCTGCTCGAACGGTGGCTGAGCGAAAAGAAGGGCAAAAAAGTCATAATATCCCACAGCACCGCGGGCGAGCAGAAGAAGCTTTTCGAGATGTGCCGCTCAAACGCCGCGCAGTACCTGACTCCGCTGACAGGCACCGCCGGCAGAAAGACCGCCGCGCTCGACGAGCTCGCGGGTATTCTCGGGCTGCCCGCCGCGCCGGAATTTATCGAATCATATGATATCTCGCACACCGCCGGAAGCGACAATGTCGCAGGCATGATAGTTTTCCGAAACGGCGAGCCCTACAGGCGCGGCTACCGCCGATTCATGATAAAAGGCTTCACCGGTCAGGACGATTATGCCTCCATGGCGGAGGTGCTCGACAGAAGATTCACGAGATACGAGGAAGAGAAAGAGAGCGGCGAGGGCTTCGGCCGCCTGCCCGATCTTATTCTGCTCGACGGCGGCAAGGGACAGGTTTCGGCAGTTGAGCCGATACTCAAAAAGCACGGGCTTGAAAATATTCCGCTTTTCGGCATGGTCAAGGATGGCAGCCACCGCACGCGAGCGATAGCGAAATCCGGCGGCGAGATAGCTTTCACTTCAAAACGCCGCGCGTTCACTCTCGTTGCGGAAATACAGGAGGAAGTTCACCGCTTCGCCGTGACCTATCACAGGCAAAAGCACAAGGCTTCCGCGCTCTCGAGTACATTGACGGATATCCCCGGCGTCGGACCGTCGCGGGCAAAGGCGCTCCTGCGGCATTTCAAGACCGTGACCGCCATAAAAAATGCCGGCGTTGACGAGCTCAAAAATGTCTCGGGTATCTCCGACTCCATGGCGCAGACTATATACGATGCCCTGCATCCCGAATCTTGACACGGGCGCGTATAAATGTAATAATATGTATAACAGTGCGGCAAAACCGCAGATTGAAAAGATAAATGCAGTATAAAGGAACTGATGATATGAGAGTTATAACAGGCACGGCACGCGGCAGAGTTCTCAGAACGCTCGAGGGCGAGGATGTTCGCCCGACTACCGACCGCGTCAAAGAGGCCGTTTTCAGCATAATACAGTTTGAGATAGAGGGCAGGCGCGTGCTCGACCTGTTCGCAGGCTCGGGTCAGCTCGGCATCGAGGCTCTCAGCCGCGGCGCTGCGTCGGCAACATTTGTCGATATGTCGAAGGACTCATTGAGCGCCGTCAAATATAATCTCGAACACACGAAGCTCGGCGACAACGCCAAGGTCGTTCAGACCGACGCGCTCTCGTTCTTGAAGCTGACGAAGGACAGGTTTGATATAGTGTTCCTCGATCCGCCCTATGCGAGCTCACTCGTGGTCGATTCGATGAAGCTGCTCTCCGATGTTGTTACCGCCGGCGGCTGCGCAATATGCGAAACTCCCGTCGATTCGGAGCTGCCCGAGAGCTTCGGCGAGCTTAAATTCTATCGCAGCTACCGCTACGGAAAGATAAAAATCACCGTTTACCGTAAGGAGGGTGAAGACGAATGAAAATAGCCATATGCCCCGGCAGCTTCGACCCCGTCACCAAGGGTCATCTTGATATAATCAGGCGCACCGCGAGCATGTTTGACAGGGTCATAGTCGTTGTCATGCACAACTATCATAAGCCCAATTCATATTTCAGCGCGATAGAGCGCGTTGAGCTTATAACCAGATGCGTCAAGGATCTCGACAATGTTGTTGTCGATATGCACGACGGACTTCTCGCCGCCTATGCCCAGGAAAAAGGGGCTGTAGCGATAGTCAAGGGTCTGCGCGCCGTCTCGGACTTCGACTACGAATTCCAGCAGGCGCTGACAAACAAGAAACTCAATCCGAATATCGAGACTGTTTTCATAACGGCGAATTCGGATTACATGTACCTCTCGTCGAGCGTCGTCAAGCAGGTTTGCGAGTTCGGCGGGGACATCTCGGACTTTGTCCCGCCCGAGGTGCATGATGATATTGTCAAAAGAATAAGAGAGAGGAGCGCTTCAAAATGAACATAGATTCCCTTCTGGAGCAGATAGAGAATATTCTCGACAGCGGCACAAAGATAACGCTTTCAAAAAAGACTGCGGTCAACGCCGAGGAGATACGCGAGTGCATTGCACAGCTGCGCGAGATAATCCCCGAGGAGGTCGACCAGGCAAAGTCGATAACAGCCAACCGCAAGGAGATAATCGATAAGGCAAAGAGCGAGGCGGCGGCATCCGTTGCCCGCGCTCAGGAGAAGGCGCAGACTCTTGTGGAGAAGACCGAGGCGAAGAGCGAGCAGATAATCTCGGCCGCCAACGCCAACGCTCAGAAAACCGTTGACAGCGCGAACAAACTTGCCGAAGAGACTGTTGCAAAGGCAAAGAGTGACGCGGCGGCGATAGTTGAAAAGGCGCAGCAGACGGCAAACAAGCTTCTCGACGAGAACGAGATAACCGCTCAGGCACGCGCATATGCGTCTCAGCTCAAGGTCAATTCGCAGAACGAGGCAACCGAGCGCGTCAACTCCGCAATAGCGAGAGCTGAGGAGATGCTCTCCAACGCGACCCGCCAGGCGGACGATATAGTCAAAAAGGCTAACGCGGAGTCGAATGAGACTCTCGCGAGGGCGAAGAAGTGGTCTGCGGATATCCGCGAGGCTGCGAGCAACTTCGCCGACAGCGTCCTGCGCAGTGCGGACAAGGCTCTTGTCGCGAGCATAAACGAGGTCAGGGACGCAAGACAGAAGATAAGCGACACCTACAAGGGCGAGAAGAATCCTCAGTAAAGGGAAGTGCGTTAAGATGAAAACAGGTCACGCGGACAAGGCGCGCGAGCTTTTTAACGAGGGATATAACTGCTCCCAGGCGGTGCTCGGCGCGTTTGCGGAGGATGCGGGACTCGATGTCAAAACCGCGCTCAGGCTCTCCGCGCCGTTCGGCGGCGGAATGGGCAGAATGCGCGAAGTCTGCGGCGGAGTCAGCGGAATGTTTATGGCGATAGGTCTCTTCTTCGGCTATGACGAACCCGACAGCGCGCAGGCAAAGAAAGAGCTATACTCATATGTCCGCGCCCTTGCGGACAAGTTCAAAGAGAGCGAGGGCTCGATAATCTGCCGCGAACTGCTCGCGGGAGTGAAGACTCAGCCCGGAACCGATCCCGAGCCGAGAAACACCGCGGACTATAAAAAACGCCCGTGCCCCGAGCTCGTCGCATACGCGGCGCAGCTGACCGAGGACTTCCTCAACGAGCACGGAAAGCTGAAATAAAAATGTCTATATGACAGCAACCGACCGCAGCAAGTTTGTGCGGTCGGTTTTTTATGCTTTCTTGTCAGCTTAGGCAGATAAATTGAGATTTATCGCAGAATCTATTTAGGCTCCCCTGCAGGGGAGCTGGCTCGGCGTAAGCCGAGACTGAGGGGTTATTTCGCTTTGCTTAAAGCAATAACTCTATGCGGCGGGGGCGGATATTATCCGCCCCCAAGCTCCACACAATTTTAGCGGCGTGCAATTTTCAGTGTGCGGCGACCTCGACGCGCCGATGCCGCGTAAGCGGCACGGAATCCTTGAATCGCTTGCTTTTACTTTTTCATGGCTAAAGTGACAGACAAATCACAACTCATCTCTCATACAGTATAAAACAAACAAGCTCAGGCACAGCAATCATATGCCATGCCTGAGCTTTAATATTATTTCTTTTTCTTCTTTCCGGCTATCGGCAGCATTGCCGCGCCGGCGAGAAGTGTTATCGCGGAGACCGCTATCGGCGCGCCGGTCTGCGGGGTCAGCGGAGTTTTTCCGCCGCCGTTTGCCGCGCTGCCGGGTGTATTTTTCTTGCCTGACAGGAACACATAGTTGTCATATTCGCTGTCGCTCATCGCCGTAAATGTGAATGTGCGGCTCTTGACGAACGGCACCTGTCCGTTCTTGAGCGAATAGACGACCGTTACGGTGAACGGCTCGGTGCTCTTGGGCAGGGAGTGCTTTTTGAAATCTATATTGCAGCTCTCGCCGACTTTAAGAACGGTTCCGTTCTTTGCCGAGAGGTCAACATCCATGCCGTCCGCCTTGACGCTGATTATCTCGGTGTCGTACTGCTCCGAGAGGCTCTCGATGGTCAGCGCGGTGTCTTTCGAGGTGTGGAAGCCCGACGTGGACTTGTCGAACTTGACATAGAGTCCGTTCGCGGGATTCTGACCGAGGTTAAACTGCGGGAACTCGGGATCGGAGTAGACATCCGTTATTCTGTCCGTGAAGAAGAATGTCAGATAGAAATTCCTCGTGTATCTGTCCCACGGGCACATTCCGTGGAACTGACCGTTGACGAACCAGGTGTTCTCGGGCAGATATGCGCAGCTCGCGTCGATATCACGCTCGGGCGAGATATGCCAGTGAGTCAGGTCATTGCAGACAGTGTTCTGCTTTTTGTAGTCCGCCGGGAACTTCTCGCCGAACGGGGCGCAGTATGCGCCGGATGCCGAGTGAACATCGATGATATAGTCGGAGTTGACTCCGGTGCTCGTGCCGATATCGTGCTCGGTGTTCGCGATTATCGCTATCTTTGTGCCGGCGTCCTGAGCGCGCTTCAAGCCCTCGCTCATGTGAGCCATGGCGTTGTAGTGCATCTCGTCGCTCTTGGCTATCAATTCGGCATTCTCGACGGGGTCAAGATATTTTGCCTTGAACTCCTCGTACTTGTCGGGGGGAACGAAATCCCAGACGCTGCCGAAGTTTATAACAATATCGAGCAGATACTGATGAAGAATATCGTTGAACGCCTGATTGAGGCGGTCGAAGCCGAATGCCTCAACGAGCCACTCATATTCATACTCCTTGCGGAAGCCTATCTCGACATATTCGATAAGAGTCGCAACATCGAAATGGATGTTGCCCTCGAACAGGTCAACGACGAGCTGAGTGCCGCAGGTCGCGGGGGCGTCCATCATCGCGCGGTCAACATCGCCCTTTGCGCCGTAATAATAGAGATATGTCGCGGTCAGCTGACCGCCGTGGCTGAGTCCGTAGAGATTGACTTTCTTACTTCCGGTGAGCTCCTTCACTTCCTGAATGAACTTGTCGAGCTTGGCGGCGTTTTCGACCTGACCCATGCGCCAGTCCTCAGTGAAAGTGAAGTGGTTCTCCGCGCCGATGCGCTCGATGAGATCGGCGGAAATTTCTTTTTCAGCTATGTATTTGTCCTCACCTTTTGCCTTGAGGACGGATGCGCGGGTGTTCGCCGCACCCTCGGGATAGACTGAAAGATCATATTTAGAAGTGCCGTCCGGGTTGCAGCGCAGGGGTTCGAGCAGCTCGGCTCCCGCCTCGCCGACGACCTTGACGAGCCTTGAATAATCGCCGAACGCCGCGCCGGCAAGACCGCCTGCGAGCTCGGGGATACGGGCAATGACTATCTTTTTGAGGTCATCCATATTGATGCCCCAGACCTGATGCTCGTTTTCGCCGCCGAGGTCATAGAACAGCGAGGGACCCGAATAGCCCTGAACGAGTATCAGCGGAGTAGCCTTATCCTGAGCGAAGACCGACATCGGCAGGATGCACAGCAGCATAACAACGCAGAGAAGCGCAGATATTATTCTTTTCATGCCTTCTTCTCCTTGGTGACTTTTGCAAGGAAGATAAGCGGCACGATTATAAACACCGCGATTATAGCTGAGACGAGGAATATCGTCGGGATCGGGACGAGGGTGCTCTCGCCGTATTCGTTGAGCATGGTGCCCAGCTCATATCTGCCGGAGAACTCGGAAATAGTCCAGCTGCCGACCTTCGGGCCGATTATCATGGGCAGGGTGACTGTGAACAGAAGTCTGACGCCCTGGAACTGACCGACCTTATCCTCGGGAGTGTAATCGCGCACTGTGGCGTTGAGGATTATCATAAGAAGACCGTAGCCGAGAATCATAATGAGTGCAAAGAGCACGAATGTGAGCAGAGTCTTTGCAAAGAAAACAGCAACAAGTCCCGCGACGAAGAGAAGAACTGCGGGGAAGACGAATATTCTCTTGCCGACCTTGTCGAGGAGCTTGCCGAGCAGGATAGTTACAACGACGAGACCGACAACAGCCGCCGCGCCGCCGATGATTATGGGTGTGGTTATCTGGAAGGTGTTGAGGTCAAACTTGAGATAGTGCTGAACATAGATGAATATGTAGGGCATGAACACCTGAACTGCGGTGTTGAAGATGCAGGCGGACGCGAGGCAGAGATAGAGCGCCGCATTATTTTTTATAACCGACGGGCGGAAGCCGTAGATAAGATCGCTGAAATAGTTTGTGCTCTGTTTTACGCCCTTGCGCGGATCCTTTACGGAGAACAGACCGATGATTCCGCATATTGTGACGAGCGCGCCGAGGAACATGAAGCATGCGGGATAACCTGCCGCCTCAACGCCGACGCCGAAAGCGACGGTGACTATAACGGTTGCGAACACGGGCAGAAGCGCCAGAACCGCTTCGGCAGTGCCGCGGTTTTCGGGGACGGTGACATCGGTGACCCACGCATTGAACGCAGCGTCATTCGAGGTCGAGCCGAAGAAGGTCATGACGCAGTCCATGATGATAACGACGCAGACCGTTGCGGCGACAACCTTGGAGGTATCGGAGATATTGAAGAGCTTTCCGATATTTTCGCGCGAGATGAACGCAAACACGGCGACGGTGAAGCCCCAGATTATGTAGCCGCCGCTGATGAATATTTTGCGGCGGTCGAGCTTGTCGCTGAGAGTACCCATGATGAATGTGGTCACAACTGCGGCTATTGCAGACGCGGCGACCATCTTTGCTATATCGTCGGCTGTGCCGCCGATGTAGTTGAACAGGAATGTGTTGAAGTAGACGTTCTCAACAGCCCATGCGACCTGTCCGATGAAGCCGAACAGGATGATGTTGAAGAGAATCCGCCCTCCGAGCTTTTTCTTTTCCAATTGTAGTCCTCCGTTCCGGGGCGGATTGCCGCGCCCGATTTATTTCACAGGATATAATACCAAATTCTATGCGGATAATCAATATATTTTTGTATATCTTTGTCAAATAGTTTTATTTTCGGAGAACTTTATTTTTGAAATCCAAGGTCTCCGTCATCCACACCGCGCAGGACTGACCGTAATACGGAACAACAAAGAATGCAGGCAGAATTAATACACAGCTGAGAAACCAGAGCGCAAATCCCGCCTTGAATCGGGCAAAATCGCGGCAGTGCCCGCGCATGATATCGCGGCTTTGGCGCAGAGCCTGTTTTATCGGAACATCAGGGTCGGCGGCGAGAATATACTCCGCCGCAGACCACGCCTGCCGCGCACCGGAGCAGAATATGCAGCCCGAGACGAGCATGAGTATGCTCCCTGTGAGCACGGCGGCTATCGTCAGAATGCCGACAGCTGACGAGAGAAGCATATATATACCTCCCGCCGCAAGAGCCGCGCCCGGCAGGAGAAAGAATATCCGCAAAGCGAGGTTCAGCGCCGCGAGCGCGACATGCAGGCGGAGCGCGGAAAAGGCGCGTTTGCCGCGAACCGCCGCGGTACACTCGGCGGCGCGGCGTTTTTGTCCAAGAGCACCGAACAGGAAATACCGCTTCATCCCCTGTCGCAGCGGCGCGATGAGAGCCGAGACGGCAATGGTCAGCAAAATGCACGCCGCCGCATTGACAGCGGGGCTGAGCAGCTTTGACACGGAAGATAGCGCGGAGGTCACTGCGGAGGCGCTGAGCAGGAGCCGCGCTCCGGCGGTCATGAATCCCCCGGTGACAGCCGCCGCCGCGAGACAGCCGAACATAACGGCGCCGCCCGCTCCCGAGTCCGTCTGCGCCGCCCTGCCGCACACTCTTATCTGTGAATCCTTCATTTTTTGTCACCGCCCGTTTTTTGAGGATATTATTTCCCTGATTTTCCGTAAAATTCCTCCGGATAACAAAATAAGAAAAAAATTCATTTTACTTTTAAATTTATGTGATTTATACTATATATAATAAATAAAAAATCGGAGACAAAAATGAAGATAACGAGAAAAAGCAGCTCCACGCTTTGCGTTGACATTCACGGCATGCGCGAGCGCGAAGCAAAATTCCGGCTCGAGTCTCTAATCGAAAACGGTTCGGCGGATATAACGCGCCTTGAGATAATCCACGGCTTCAACGGCGGCACGGTTTTGCAGTCCCTCGTGCGAGGCGGGCTCGAATCAAAAAGAATAAAGGAAATTCGCCCGGGCGACAATTCCGGGCAGACAATAATAATACTTAGACAGGGAGAAAAATGATGAAAAAGAAAACAAAGATACTTATCTGCGTGCTCTGCGCCGTCGCGATAGCGGGCATTGCAGGCGGACTGTTCGCGAAGTTCCACACGAAGAAGATTCGTCCGAAGGAGACCGTCTCGATAAAGAGCGTCAGCGGAATAAACCTCGACGAGATAACGCTCACGGCGCACAGGGGTCTGAGCGCAATCGAGCCGGAGAACACCCTCCCCGCTTTCAAGGCGGCGTGCGAAGCTAAATATAACTATATCGAGTTCGATATCGAGCCGACCTCCGACGGCAAGTGGATAGTCATGCACGACGACGATCTCAAGCGCACGACGAACGGCCACGGCAAGATAAACAAATATACCCTCGACGAAGTCAGCGCGCTGAAAATCGACAACGGCGCGAATATAGAGAACTACACCGACCTAAGGCTCCCCACATTTGAAGAGACGATGGCTCTGCTCGACGAATACTATCCCGATGTGAAGCCCATGATCGAAATAAAGAGCATCGGCAAAGACAATCTCGACTCGCTCGTTGAGTTCTTCAAAGACTACGCCGCCAAAGGCAAGAGCACGATTGTTATCTCGTTCGACATGGATATACTCGATACATTATATAAAGAATGCCCCGAGCAGACATACTGGCTGCTGACGAGCGAGCTTTCAGACGAGGCGCTTGACTTCTGCAGGAATCACGGCAATATGCGCGCGGCATTCAACGGCAACAACCCGAAGAACACCGACAGCAGAATAAACGCCGCCATTGATATGGACATCCCGCTCGCCGCGTGGACGATAGACAACCCAGACACTTTAAAGCACCTCTATTCCCTCGGTATCAGATACTTCACAACAAATCGTATCACGCCCTAAAAAAATTTTTAAAAAAGTATTGACAAACAGAGAAAGTATGATATACTAATAACAGTAATCATTACTGATTATGAACTGAGAGGAAGCAATATGAGATATTCGTCACAGCGTGATACTGTTCTGAAAGTCGTAAAAGCGGCTCGCGATCACCCGACTGCGGACACGATATATTCGCGTGTACGCGCCGAGCTGCCGAAGATAAGCCTCGGCACCGTCTATCGCAATCTGAGCCTGCTCAGCGACATGGGGCTGATAACGACGCTCGAGACGCTCGACAAGAGCATCCACTATGACGGCAACACCGACTCTCACAGCCACTTCATCTGCGAGCGATGCTCGAAGATAATCGATCTCGGAGTCGAGCGTGGACTGCCCGAAGATATTTCCGAACTCGGGCTGCTCGTGCGGCACAAGAAGATCATCTATTACGGACTCTGTCCCGATTGTCAGCAAAACACGGCGGAGGATGACGACGCCGGAGTTTTACAATAAAAATAAAAATTTTTCAAGTGTAAAGGAGAAATCATTATGAAATTCGTATGTCCCGTTTGCGGTTATGTTTATGAAGGCGATTCCGTTCCGGAGGGCTTCAAGTGCCCCATCTGCGGCGCTGCCGGAGAGAAGTTCATCAAGCAGGAAGAGGGCATGACCTGGGCTTCCGAGCACGTTGTCGGCGTTGCAAAAG